>CAYWMC010000014.1:0-17483 GCA_964459345.1 uncultured Klebsiella sp.
GCTGGCGCCTGCGCGACCCGTGGGTGCTGCTGTGGCTGAGCGGGCTGATCACGCCTTCGCTGGATGAAATGGTGCATGTGGCCAAGGAGATGCAACGCCTGGGCTTCACGATTCCACTGATTATCGGTGGCGCCACGACTTCAAAAGCGCACACAGCCGTAAAGATCGAGCAGAACTATCTCAACAACGCCACTGTCTATGTGCCGGATGCCTCGCGCAGTGTGACAGTGGTCAGCAGTCTGCTCAGCGAAGATGGTCAGTCCGAGTTCAAACGGCAGATCCGCGCCGAATATGACGCTGTCCGGGAGCGCAACGCCAATCGTGATCAACGCAAGAGCCTGATCAGTTTCGAAAGTGCGACTGCCAATGCGCTGCACCCGGACTGGAGCCGCTACAAGCCCGTTGCCCCTGCATTTCTCGGAACGCGGGTGTTCGACGACTATCCGCTGGAGGAACTGGTGCCTTACATCGACTGGACCCCGTTCTTCATCACCTGGAGCCTGGCAGGCAAATATCCTGCAATTCTGCAGGACGCCGTCGTGGGGGAAGCCGCCAGAGATCTGTTCAAGGACGCGCAGGACATGCTGAAACAGATCATCGACGGCAAGCTGCTCAAAGCTCAGGCGGTAATAGGATTCTGGCCAGCTGCACAACGCAATCGCAACGACGTTGTCTTGTATGCCGATGACACGCGAACAGCGGAGCGCACTCTTTTCACGTTCCTGCGTCAACAGGCTGGCAAGGGTCCTGGCATACCCAATCTCTCACTTGCCGATTTTGTGGCGCCAGAAACCAGCGCAATTCCCGACTATATTGGCGGGTTTGCCGTTACAACGGGCATCGGTGCAGACGAACTGGCAAGGCAGTTCGAACGCGAGAACAACGATTACAACGCACTCATGGTCAAGGCGCTGGCAGACCGGCTGGCCGAGGCATTTGCGGAACGTCTGCATCAGCGCGTACGGCGCGAGTTCTGGCCCTATGCAGCCAACGAGTCCCTGAGCACCGAAGACCTTATCGACGAGAAGTATCAAGGCATCAGACCGGCTCCCGGCTACCCCGCCTGCCCCGAACACTCTGACAAGGTGGCCCTGTTCGAGCTGCTTGGCATTGAAGGGCGCATCGAGATGGCATTGACCGAGAGTTTTGCGATGTCGCCCGCGGCGAGCGTGAGTGGCTTCTATTTTGCGAATCCAGAGTCTCGCTACTTCTCGGTTGGCAAGATCAATGATGATCAGGTGCAGTCGCTTGCCGAACGCAAGGGACTGAGTGTGGAAGAAGTTTCACGACTATTGAGCCCGAATCTGGTCTGACATGAGCCGGCAACGGCGAATCAACGTTACACAGGACTGAGAATGCAAGAATCCGAAAAGCAGGAAGAATCGCAACAAGCAGAGAAGCTGCCATTCTGGAAGATGATGCTGAGTGTGATGCAGGCAAGCTTTGGTGTGCAGAACAAGAAGAACAAAGAGCGGGATTTTGCGAGTGGCAGTGTCAAGGGCTTCATAATTGCAGCCCTGATCTTTACCGTGCTGTTCGTGCTGACAGTGGCAACAGTTGTGAATCTGGTCTTGCCTTGAAGGTGGTGCCCCTGCCGGCCCCCTGACCATGCACTGCACGTCAGGAGCGCCAGCAAAGCCTGGTTCAGCGGCTTACGTAAAACACAGCCATGGTTACGATGATGGCTACCAGAGAGAGCATTGCCAGAACGTCGGCACGGCTGTTGGCATCCATTTCCTGCTCATCGATTACGGGGGATTCGCTGACGTCGTGGTGGCTCATGTTCGGACCTTCCTGAAGGTTGAGTACTGGGAAAAGAAACACTGCGGCATTCTAATGTCTCAACTTTGTTAAGCAAGCGAAAAATCATGCAAGTCCGGACTTTCTGACGACTGAAAGACCCTTGGAGCACCGCCATGAACTGGCACTTGCCCCGGTCATTCATTACAATTGCCGGCCGTAAATTTCCGGGCCGGAATGCAATTCAACTGAACCAAGGATGCACAGCACCCCTACATCATGTATCGATACGACGAATACGACCATCAAATGCTCGCCGATCGGATTGCCCAGTTTCGCGACCAGACTGCACGCTTCCTGAGTGGCCAGCTGGCCCCTGCCGAGTTCTTGCCGCTGCGGCTCCAGAATGGCCTTTATGTGCAACGCCTGGCCCCTATGCTGCGGATTGCGATCCCTTACGGCATGCTGTCCAGCGTACAGCTGCGCAAGCTGGCCTACATTGCAGATCACTTTGACAAGGGCTACGGCCACTTCACGACGCGCCAGAATATCCAGTTCAACTGGCCGGCCATAGCTGATGTGCCCGACATCCTGGCACATCTGGCCGAAGTGGAGATGCACGCCATCCAGACCAGCGGCAATTGCATTCGCAACACCACAACGGACCAGTTCGCAGGCAGCGCTGCCAACGAAATCGAAGACAGCCGCCCGTACTGCGAGATCATCCGCCAGTGGTCCACCTTCCATCCCGAATTTGCCTATCTGCCGCGCAAGTTCAAGATTGCTGTGTGTGGTACGCAGGATGACCAGGCTGCGACACAGGTCCACGACATTGGACTCTTCATCGTACGCAACGAACAGGGCGAGACGGGATTCCGTGTGCTGGCCGGCGGCGGGCTCGGTCGAACCCCGGTGATCGGCAAGGAAATTCGCGCCTTTCTTCCCAAGGAACACCTGCTGAGCTATCTCGACGCCATCCTGCGTGTCTATAACCGGGAAGGACGCCGCGACAACAAATACAAGGCACGCATCAAGATTCTGGTCAAGGAGACAGGCGTCGACAACTTCCGCGCCAAAGTCGAGAAGGAATGGCTGGCCTTGAAGGACGGACCGCTGACTTTGACGGAAGCAGAGTTTCTGCGCTGCAAGCGATTCTTCCATGACCCTGCGTACAAACAATTCGAAGCGCACAGCCCGTCGCTCGAGCAGGCATTGAATACCGATGTCCTGTTCGCCAGCTGGTATGAACAAAACGTCAGTGCACACAAGAAGCCCGGCTACAGTATCGTCACTATCTGCCTGAAGAAAACCGGTGTGGCACCAGGCGACATGACAAGTGAGCAAATGAATTTCGTGGCTGATCTGGCCGATCGGTACAGCTTTGGTGAATTGCGCGTCAGTCACGAGCAGAACCTGATTCTGGCGGATGTCGAAAAGGACGCCCTGCACTCTCTCTGGCGCGCATTGAAGTCACAGGATCTGCATGCCCCCAACCTGGGACTGCTCACGGACATCATCTGCTGCCCGGGCGGCGACTTCTGCTCACTGGCCAATGCCAAGTCGATCCCCATCGCCGAGGCAATCCAGCGACGTTTCGAAGACCCGGAGCGCCTGCGGCAGATTGGCAAGCTAAGCGTCAATATCTCCGGCTGCATGAATGCCTGCGGGCACCACCATGTAGGCAATATCGGGATTCTCGGTGTAGACAAGAAAGGCGCCGAGTTCTACCAGATTTCCCTCGGCGGCAGCGCCGAGAACACCACAGCGCTGGGCGACATCATGGGGCCTTCTTTCGCCCAGGAAGATGTTCCCGAGGTGATGGACAAACTGATTGGCGTCTTTGAGCGTCACAAAATGGAAGGTGAACGCTTCGTGGACACCTACCGACGCATCGGCATGACCCCATTCAAGGAGGAGATCTATGGCAAAGCTGATTAAGGATCGCGCCGTCGTAGAGGATCACTGGGTTCTTGTACGCGAAGCAGAAGAGTTGAATTCATTCGCGGCGCTGGAAGGCCAGGATGTGATTGTTCCATTGCAAGTGTGGCTTTCGCGACGCCCTGAAATCTCTGCACGCAAGGGACGCACTGGCGTCTGGCTGCAAAGCCATGAGCTGCCCCAGGCGATTGCAGAGGACCTGGCGACTATTCCACTGATAGCGCTGGAGTTCCCCATATTCTCTGACGGCCGCGCCTATACGTCGGCGCGCGAGCTGCGACAGAACCTGGGCTATACAGGCGAATTGCGTGCAATCGGAGATGTCTTGTGCGATCAGTTGTTCTACATGGCACGCTGCGGCTTCAACGCCTTTGCCATGCGCGCTGACCAGAATCTTGAATTGGCTTCAGGGCGCTTTGCCGATTTCAGGGACGGCTATCAGGCCAGCGTGGACCAGCCTCTCCCTTTGTTCCGGCGTCGAGGCTGAATGCTGCAGGGCGTCGATGCGTTCAAGCATTGACGTCCAGAACGCATCTGCCGACCGCCCCACCCTCCATCATCACCTTCAGTTCATCTTGCAACTTATTGAACGTAATAACTTTTGATATGGATTCCAACTGCGGAATCTGCCACTCATCGGCCAGCCTTTGCCATATTCTGCAACGCAGGTCGTGACTGACGTTGACTGAGTCCACCCCCAACAGATTCACATTGCGCAGAATGAATGGAAAGACGCTGGCCGCCAGGTCTGGCGATCCGACCAGACCACAGGCTGCGACACTTCCGCCGTAGCGCATGCTGCGCAGGACATTCCAGAGCAGATCACCACCCGCAACATCTATGGCGGCCGCCCAGCGCTCCTTGAGTAAAGGTCGGGCGCTGGCTTGCGCGAGTTCTGTTCGTGACAGGATTGACCGGGCTCCAATAGATTCCAGATAAGCAGAGTGCTGGGGCTTTCCGGTACAGGCCACTACCTCAAAGCCCAGCCGGCTGAGCAACGCCACGGCGATGGACCCGACACCACCGGTTGCTCCAGTGACCAGGACCTCCCCCTGCTCCGGCCTGACTCCGTTGTTGAGAAGCTTCTCAACGCAAAGTGCCGCTGTGAAGCCGGCGGTGCCAAGCATCATGCTTTGCCTGAGTGAGAGGCCTGCCGGCAAGGGCACCAGCCAGGCGGAGGGCACTCGAATGTATTCTGCAAAGCCTCCAGAGGTATTCATGCCCAGGTCGTATCCTGTGACGATTACCTGATCTCCGACCTTGCAGGCAGTGGTAGTCGAATGCGTGACGACGCCCGCCGCATCGATGCCAGGGACGTGGGGATACAGGCGGGTGACGGCCTTGTTGCCCTGGGCAGAAAGGGCGTCCTTGTAGTTGAGCGACGACCACATGACCCTTGCGGTCACATCGCCTGGTGGCAGATCACCTAGCCTGCGCCGCACGAGCTGTCCACTGAAGACTGGAGAGCCACTGCCGGCGGCCTCACTGACTTCGAAAGCCCGGAATTGCGTACTGTCATCGATCATGCAGGGCCTCCAGTGACTGTCAGGAGTAGAAGCTGCTCTCACGTGCACGCCTGATCCACGCAAGGACTGTCCGATCGACTGTCTTGTGAATGGCAGCGCCGATCTTGTCTCCAAGAGTTCTGCGAATTTCGAAACGCACTTCATAGACATCGGCATCGTCACAGGCTTTCACAATGCACTCGTCGCTGGTCATGATCTCGTCAATCATGGCCTTCTCAAGGGCCTGCAGACCTACCCAGGTCTCACCAGTGGCGATGTTGTCGATATCAACCGAGGGGCGATGGTCCTTGACCCAGGTCTTGAAGAGAACGTGCATTTCCTCGACGTCTTCCTTGACCTTGTCCCGCCCTTTTTGCGTGATCTCGCCAAAAGTAGTCAGTGTGGTCTTGAACTCGCCGGCACTGATGGTTTCGTAGTCCACTTCGTGCTTGCGCAACAGACGATTGAAATTGGGCAATTGCACCAGGACGCCGATCGAACCAAGAATCGCGAAAGGTGCTGCCACAAGACGGTCGGCAAGACAGGCCATCATGTATCCACCGCTGGCGGCGACCTTGTCGACACAGATTGTCAGAGGAACCTGCCTTGACCTTATGCGGTCCAGTTGGGACGAGGCCAGACCATAGGCGTGTACCATTCCTCCAGGGCTTTCCAGGCGCAAAAGCACTTCGTCCCGCGGCGTGGCAAGTGACAATATTGCAGTAATCTCTTCGCGCAGAGACTCCACATCACTTGCCTCCATGTCGCCATTGAAATCAATGACATACACTCTCTTCCTGGCGTTTTCCTCCAAGTCTTCGGAAGCAGCCGCGGCCAGCTTCAGCTGCTGTTTGCGCTCGCGCTCTTCCTGTTTCTGGCGCTTCTTCTCCTGTTTCTGCTCATACTTGTAAGAAGCCTTGTCATAGATGGCCTTCTTCATGGACTCGCGCATTTCGTCCAGCTCTTCATTCAGGTGCGTAATGGCTATATGGCCCCGCTCTCCTCCCTTTCTGTTCTTGCTGCCAGCCGAGACAATCACTGTAAGCACGAACACGAAGGCAATTACCAGCGTGACGAGCTTGGCGAGAAACAGTCCGTATTCGATTAAGTACTCCAAAAACCTACTCCTTGCTTGCACACTTTGTTGATCATTTGCTTCTGGATTTCAAGAATAGCTCAATGAGCTGACCCGCGACACTGATCCCTGCCCCGGGCGTCTGCGGCAGCTCATGCGGCGAGAACCAGCGCGCTTCCTCAATCTCTTTGCCGTCCACCTGAATTTCTCCGCCGGCATAGTCAGCGAAGAAGCCAAGCATGAGTTGCGAGGGAAATGGCCAGGACTGGCTGCTGACGTAACGAATGTTCTGCACTTCGATCGACGTCTCTTCCCGTACCTCCCGGTGAATCGTTTCCTCCGGGGTCTCACCAGCTTCCATAAAGCCCGCCAGACAGCTGAACCAGGAGCTGCCGCGTCCGGCATGACGGGCGAGCAATATTTCGTCACCACGGGTGATCAGCACGATCACACAAGGGCTGATGCGCGGATAGACACGCAGATCGCATCGTGGGCAACACACTGCCCGCTCGGTGTGGTGCGGGCGCATGGCAGCGCCGCAATAACCACAGAAACGGTGGCTGTTCAGCCAGTGCAGCAACTGCACTGCTTTCCCGACGGGCGAAAACCGGGCAAAGGAGCTGGCCATGAGGATTTGTCTTGGAGTGTGCCGCTCGGCTTGCAGCCATGACACGTCGTCGTCCTCTTCAAGCGCTACGGCATAGCAGGGAACTGGCGCGGTGGCGTCAAGGGCAACGGCCAATCTTGAGCCAGGAAGTCGCTTGGCCACAAGCTCCAGCGGCCAGGAAAAATCGCCCGCGCCGGCAAGGAGCTCCCCACCTTTGAACAGCAACAGAGTTGCAGGTGCTGTCACTTCTTCCAGAGGCAGAACACAGGGGTTTGGCGCATTCATGTGATGTCAGCAGACTCTTGAGCAAGCCATAAGCATTTGTTTTTGCTGGCCTTGTTGATGCGCTCAAGAAAGCGCATATGGGCCTGCTGCTCCTCTTCAGCAGGGACTGTCAGCGGCAGAGCGCCGCGTACGCCAGTGAGTTTTCCGTGCGTTGACGTCTTCTCTTCAACCGACGTTTCCTCGGTCGCAAGATGCAGCGTGGTTTGCCCCCCGGTCATCAGCAGATAGACATCGGCCAGAATCTCCGCATCCAGCAAGGCTCCATGCAATTCGCGCTGCGAATTGTCGACTTCATAGCGCTTGCACAAGGCGTCCAGACTGTTGCGCTGCCCCGGGTGCTTCTTGCGTGCCATCACCAGGGTGTCAGTCACTGCGCACAGCGCTTGCAAGGGCGCCTGGCTGCAACCCGCAAGCTGCAGCTCACTGTTCAGGAAGCCGAGGTCGAACGGCGCGTTGTGTATGACGAGCTCCGCACCGGACACGAATTGCAGGAAGTCTTCGGCTATCTGGGAGAATCGGGGTTTGTCAGCCAGAAATTGCGAGGTGATGCCATGCACCTGCACTGCTCCCTCATCGATCTCCCGGTCAGGATTCAGGTAGCAATGAAAATGCCTTCCTGTCAGACGACGATTCTCTATTTCCACACAGCCAATTTCGATGACGCGGTGACCCTGAGAGGGATCCAGGCCTGTCGTTTCAGTATCCAGTACGATCTGTCGCATAGGTTTTCAATTCATCCGAAATTTTATTGATCAGGCAATCGAAGCCGCGAGAGTCTCAATGCCAAGATTGGCCAGTTCGTCCGCAATTTCGTTTTCGCTGTGGCCACTGTGACCTTTTACCCATTTCCACTCTACTGTATGGCGGGCAGCCAGCTCGTCCAGTTGCATCCAGAGATCGGCATTGAGCACGGGCTTCCTGGCCGCGGTCTTCCATCCGCGCTTCTTCCACTGCGGAAGCCATTCACTTATTCCTTTCAGTACGTAGGTGGAATCACTGACGACGCGAACCTCACAGCCCTCGCGCTTGAGCGCGCCAAGTCCCTGGATGACGGCCATGAGTTCCATGCGGTTGTTGGTGGTATGCGCTTCGCCGCCGTACAGGCGTTTCTCGTGTCCGTTGTAACGCAGGAGCACGCCCCACCCTCCCTTTCCGGGATTGCCCTTGCAGGCACCGTCAGTAAACAATTCAATCAGTTGAGACAAGGTAACTGCTTCCATGGTGATGGCAATGAGCGAGAGCCGGCTCAGTGCTGAATGTCGGACTCGACGGCCTGAGGCCGCGCACGCGCAGGCTCTCCAAGCGTACGGGCAATGATTGGGCGCGCAATCATGGGCCAGCGCGGCGTAATAGGCGTTACAGGCATGACTTGCTTGCAGGCCACGATGATGTAGGCGGCACCCACCGGCATGGCAGTGCGTCGTCCGAACTGCTCAAGGCCGGGCGCAAAGCGAACCAGGCGAGGATGCGTAAACGGCAGCAGATAACCACTGTAGGATATTTTGTCCACACTGAACTCGAGCAATTTCAGCCAGTCGCACACCCTGTTGCTGGATATGAAACGAGCACTCCAGGGCAAACCATTGCCGATCCGGAACAGCCGTCGCGCTCCCCAGGTACTCAAAGGGTTGAATCCGGCGATCAGGAGTTTTCCACCCGGCATCAGTACCCGGGATGCCTCGCGAAGCAGTCGATGACAGTCTGGCGTGTAGTCGAGTGCATGATGGATCAATACTGCATCGACACTTTCTGTCTGCAGAGGCAGTGCCTCGCTGTTGGCGATTGCGTGGCGAGTATTCGAGCCAGTGCCAGGAACGAACAGGAACCGATGCCCCACTGGACTCTCATCGAGCAGAGATTCAGCCGTGACACCTATCTGCAGGAAGTGATAGCCAAATATGCGAGCAAGTATCGGCTCCATGACTTTACGCTCGCTTTCCACCAACGCCCTGCCCAGAGGAGAAGCCAGCCATTCTTCCATATCGCGATAGAGCGCCACTGGCTCCGGGAGCTTGTGGCGGCGGTTCAGGCGTTCGGTCAATGGTTTCAGAAGGCGCATGGGGAAGTTTGACTTGTCTAATTCAGAGTGTGCTCTATGATCGCGTCCTTCCTCCTTGAAAATCAAATCTTATGACGCTCCAGGTCACCGCCATTGCGGCATTTGAAGACAATTACATCTGGCTTTTCGGACATGAAGGGGGCACGGATGTCGCCGTCGTGGATCCTGGGGACGCTGCGCCGGTGCTGGCTGCTCTCACTCTGAGTGGCAGGAAGATTTCCGACATTCTGATCACGCATCATCATCCTGATCATACTGGCGGGATTCGCGATCTCCTGGCGGTATACCCCGAGGCGCGTGTCCTCGGTCCGCACAACGATAGAATTCCCGCGCTCACTCAACTTGTCAGTGATAACGAGGAGGTTTCAATCCTGGGTTGCCGCTTCAACGTGATGGCTGTGCCGGGCCATACACTTGATCATGTCGCATATTTCAGCAATGACAAGAATAATGGCGTTCAACCAGTTGTATTTTGTGGGGATACTCTTTTTTCCTCAGGCTGTGGCAGGCTGCGTGAAGGCACGCCGGCACAACTACTGGAGTCATTGCAGCGTCTGGCAGCGCTGCCCTCGGAGACACTGGTTTACTGCACTCACGAGTATACGTTGAGCAACCTGCGCTTTGCCTTGCATATCGAACCGGATAATATCGACTATCAGGAACGCATGGCGGAATGCACAAGATTACGCAGCGAAGGAAAACCTACATTACCTTCTACAATTGCGCGTGAATTGCGAACTAATCCATTCCTGCGCTGTCGTAGTAAGAGCCTGTCTGCAATAATCCAGACACAATTTGGGCTATTTCCAGCCAGTGAGCTGGATGTGTTTACGCACTTGCGTCGTTGGAAGGACATTTTCCAAACGTGAATTTCAGCGTGCGACACAAGAGATATCGCATTTGATTGAAAACTCAACTCATTGTTTTAGATCGGGAATTATTTTGATTCAACATCGCGCACTTCCCCTCAACAAATTGACACTCGCCATTGCTTCAGCGCTTTTTCTTGGCGCCTGCTCTGTGGTGGACGATGGCTCTGGGGCCTATTCAGAGGGTGCGGGGGTGTCGAATGAGCAACAGGTGATCGGGCGCGCAATTTCCAACAGAGGCGCAGCCACCAGGGTTCAGATAAACCCGGGTGACGGGCTGCCATCAGATGCCCTTCAATTCGATGATATTTGGGGAAGGCTCACACACGGTTTTCAGTTTGCCGGTGAATTCGACAACAAACAGATACAGGAGCAGATCGCCTTCTATCAAAAGAACGCAAATCTGCTGAGAGTCGGTACTGAGCGCGCCGAGCCCTTCATGTATGAAATTGCAGAGGCACTGGAACAACGCGGCATGCCCGCAGAGCTTGCCCTGTTGCCGATCGTGGAAAGTGCATTCAATCCGAATGCAGCCGCTCCAGGCAATGTTGTAGGCATGTGGCAGATTCAGGGAGCGACTGGGCGCAGCCTGGGCCTCAAGCAAGACTGGTGGTACGACGGACGCCGTGACCCCCTCGCCTCCACTGAGGCAGCGCTGGACTACCTGGCGACCCTTTACGAGATGTTCGACAACGACTGGCTGCTGGCACTGGCTGCTTACAACGCAGGCCCGGGCAACATTCAGAAAGCCATAGATCGCAATGCATCGCGCGACCGCCCAGTCGACTTCTGGTCTCTCAATCTGCCCTCTGTGACCAAGGAATACATCCCCAAGCTGATAGCCCTCAGCCAGCTGGTGGCGGCGCGTGATCACTTTGGTGTTGAGCTTGCTGCTATCGATAATGCTCCTGTTGTGGAGCAGGTAGAAATTGGCTTCCAGATGGATCTGCAATTTGCTGCGAGCCTCGCAGGGCTTGATCCGGTGGAACTCTACCAGTTGAATCCCGGTTTTCGGCAGTGGGCCACGCACCCTGACGGACCACACAGCTTGTTGCTGCCCATCGGGCGCAAGGAAGCGTTCCTGGAAGCCTTGGCGAATGCGCCGGAACGGCCACAGGTCACATGGGATCGCTACGTTGTGCAACGAGGCGACAGTCTCAGCAAGATTGCACGTCAATTCGGCACTGACGTCGGTGCTCTGCAACAGGCCAACGGCCTCGATGGCAATCGCATCATCGCAGGGGAATCGCTCCTGATACCACGCGCATACGCCGCAGGCACCACAATTCCAGTGCCAAATGCACCGCAGTATTCCTCAACACCCGCCACTCTGGTCGCGCCTCCAGATGCAAGTCCGCAATACACCGTTCGCTCCGGTGACACACTCTGGGGCATCGCTGGCCGCTACAACTTGAAAGTCAGTGAACTGGCAGAGATGAACAGTATTTCCCTGAACGCCATTCTCAAGCCGGGACAGGTTTTGAATGTGAAGACCGATACAGCGATTGTGCAATCAGGTGGATCGCCAGATACCAGCACACCGCAAATCTACAACGTCAAATCAGGTGATTCACTGTCGCGAATTGCTCAGCAATTTGGAGTGGGCGTCTCGGAATTGGCGGCCTGGAACAACATTGGCGCGGGGGACTTGATTCATCCCGGGCAAGCACTGATGCTCTACCCGGGCGTTGGCAAACTGAACTGAGACGTCTGTCTCTCTAGAACGTCTCGACAGGTGTCAGGTTCTCAGTAATTTCCGAGTTGTTGCGTGTATTGGCCAGGAAGGCATCAAACGCTGCTCTCCCATCTCTCTCCACATATGACGTAACCATCGCTTCTCTGGCTGCTGCGTCCAGCTGCGCCAGTGAACCTCGATTCACTTTCTGAAGTTCGACGACAATATACGTGCCATTGGCGAGGGCGAAACCACTGTAGGCTGATTCACCTTCGGCTGGTGCTGACAACGCAAACACGTTCTGCATTACTTCCGAATTCAGGCCCGACTGATCGCGGGACGCATTGGTCTGCACAATCCACTGCAGTTCATTGGCCAGCAATGTCTCATCAATCGATTCGCCATTGCGCAGAGCGCTCAGTAGCTGCTCACCCAATGCAGCTGCCCTCTCTTTCTCCAGCTCCGTCCTGAGAATTGCGGCAACTTCACCGCGAACTTCTTCCAGAGGGCGCAGAGACTCTTCATTATGAGTATTGATGTTGAGCACCAGGGCTCGGTCGTTGCCCATCTCAACTACTTCACTGTTATTGCCCTCTACCAGAACTTCGTCTGCGAACGCAGCAGCAATCACATTGGCGTTGGTAGTGATTTCACTGAAGCCACCGCCGCGAGAGAACAACTCGCTTTGTTGAATCGGGAGTGACAGTTCCTCGGAAATTTCAGCCAGATCGGTAGTTTCGAAAGCCAGGTTAGCCAGTGTTTCCAGTCTGGCGAAATAGATCTCGTCGACTTCTGCACTGCTCAGTTCCCGGCGAATTCGCTCCGCAGACTCTTCAAGCGAAGGGTACTCATTGACATCGTATTCGGTCAGTTTCACCAGATGTACGCCGAATTCTGTTACCACAGGATCGGACACCTGCCCGACTTCCATGCTCAAAAGCGCCTGTTCTATGGCAGCCGGAAAGGCAGTGCCATCGGAGTAGCCGATATCGCCACCCTGCTCCGCGGAGACAGTGTCTGAAGACACTTCCAGTGCAACTGCGCCAAAATCTTCACCTTGCTCAAGGCGCGCCTTCAGTGCCGCCGCTTCTGCGACCACTGTTTCTTCCGTGGCACCAGCGCCGATTTCCAGAAGAATATGGGACGCGCGACGTTGAGTGGCGGAACTTGACGCCGCACGCTCCTCTTCGTATCTGGCAAGGACATCGTCTTCACTGACCACGACTTCCGCGAATATGTCCGCTTTGTCGAGTACTACGTAGTCGATGGCCACTTCTTCCTCGACCATGAACTGCGCTTGATTGTTCTGGTAGTAAGTCTCCACCTGATCGGCCGGAATGGCTTCACCACCCGTGCGGTTGCCAAGGGTCACAGAGACAAAACGGAAATCGCGAGTCTGGGAAGACAGCGCAGCGATACGCTCAAGTTCGCTCTCCGTCACAAACCCGGACGAGGCGAACGCATTGGCAAGCTGGCCTACAACCATCTGATCCGCCAAAGCCTGCCGGTAGCCAGCGACAGTAAAGCCCTGAGTCGCCATCGTGCGAACGGCCAGATCAGAATTGAATACTCCACCGACCTGAAACTGCGGATTGTTGATAATCTGGAGATCAATTGCGTCACTGGATATGACCAAAGCAGCATCCTTTGCTGATTGACGTAGCAGACGATCTTCTATGATCTGGTTCAGAGCAACCTGACGAATCAGATCCTCATCGAGCGACTCAAGATTGCCTCCGACGGAAGCGATGAGATTCTGAACGCTTGTCGCAAGTTCCGGTTCTGTAATTTCCTCACCGTTTACTTCCGCAACGGATGGATTGGTGATGAATCCACTCATGATGGACTCGACGCCAAACAAGGCCATGATGCCGATGATGAAGCCAATAATGACTTTGGCGACGAGTCCCTGGGAATTTTCGCGAATTGTCTGCAGCATATCTAACCCTGTCGTGATACCGAAGGTGAAACCGGGAGGCCTTCACAGGAATGTGATTCCGACGTCCCTTTTAAACTAAAAAGGCGCATCTAAGATGCGCCTTGTAAATTCGTAAGCCTGCGGCTTCTTGTGTTTCCGCAGCACCCGGAAAGTAACTCTATCCGAATCGCAACCGTCTCATCAATCGGCGCTCGTGCTTACGAATTTTGAATGTCTAGTTAAAGATTGACAGAATCTTTCAGCGCTTTGCCAGCTTTGAAAGTAGGCACCTTGGCTGCCTTGATCTGGATTGTGGCACCTGTCTGGGGATTTCTGCCTTGGCGAGCAGCACGCTCTTTGGTAGTAAAAGTACCAAAGCCAACCAGCACGACCGGATCGCTTTTCTTCAGTGAGTCAGTGATCGCATCGATCATTGCATCTATCACTCGTCCAGCTGTTGCTTTTGGTATATCGGCACCTGCTGCCACAGCATCGATTAATTCTGACTTGTTCACGTTATCCCCTTATTTTTCTAAGTTGAATTATTACAAGAAACTCAGGCGGTGAAATGAAAGTTCAAATCCCGCCCTGAGTGTACATATTCTGTCTGATTTTTTATCCAAGAAATGGCTTGATAACCAATACGACCGGCACTTTATACCAAGCCACGGAAAGCCGTGTCAACTGAAAACGCCCGCGCCGTATGTGATTCAGTGCGTATTTACAGGCATTTCTTCCTTGCTCTTGTCGCCTTCCTCTGTCGCAGAACCTATGGCAGGTTTGGCAACCAGATCGTCAGAAATCGGACTGGGCTGGTACTCCAGCGCGAGCTCCAGAACCTGATCAATCCAGCGAACAGGACGAATATCCAGTTCGGCCTTTACGTTGTCTGGTATCTCACGCAGGTCTCGTTCGTTGTCCGCAGGAATGATGACCGTCTTGATATTGCCACGATGTGCTGCGAGCAGTTTTTCCTTGAGCCCGCCAATACGCAGCACTTGGCCACGCAAGGTAATTTCTCCTGTCATGGCCACATCGGCACGAACGGGAATTCCAGTCAGCGCAGACACCAGTGCAGTGCACATACCCACACCCGCGCTTGGTCCATCTTTGGGAGTCGCCCCCTCCGGCACGTGAATGTGCAGATCGATGGCCTCATGAAAGCCTGGCTTGAGGCCCAGCGAAGCTGCTCTGCTGCGCACCACTGTGATAGCGGCCTGTATGGACTCCTGCATGACATCGCCAAGAGAACCCGTCTTGATGGTTTTGCCCTTGCCTTCAAGCGCGACGGCTTCGATAGTCAGCAGTTCTCCGCCAACCTGCGTCCACGCCAGGCCATTGACCTGACCAACAAGATTGTGGTCTTCGGCAATTCCGAAATCGAATTTGCGAACGCCAGAATACTTCTCCAGCAACTCACCGGTCAGCAATACAGGCTCCGGCTGCTTCTGCGCAGAGTGTTCCTTCACGACCTTGCGGCAGATTTTCGCTATTTCGCGCTCGAGCCCCCGCACTCCTGCCTCTCTCGTGTAATAACGCACAAGATCTTTGACCGGCTCTTCTCCAATGATCAACTCGCCGGGACGAATGCCGTTGTTTTCCTGCTGCTTGGGTACAAGGTAACGAGTGGCAATATTGATCTTCTCGTCTTCGGTATAGCCAGGCAGACGAATGATCTCCATACGGTCCAGCAGAGGGCCAGGGATGTTCATGGTATTTGACGTGCAGACGAACATGACTTCAGAGAGGTCGTAATCCACCTCCAGATAATGATCGTTGAAGCTGTGATTCTGCTCGGGATCGAGAACTTCCAGAAGTGCTGATGCAGGATCACCACGGTTGTCCATGCCCATCTTGTCGATCTCATCCAGCAGGAACAACGGATTGCGGACCCCGACTTTTGCGAGTTTCTGCAGCAGCTTGCCTGGCAGGGACCCGATATAGGTCCGGCGATGCCCGCGTATCTCGGCTTCGTCGCGGACGCCGCCCAAGGCCATGCGCACAAATTTGCGGTTGGTTGCGCGGGCGATCGATTCGCCAAGCGACGTCTTGCCAACACCGGGCGGGCCAACCAGACACAGTATGGGGCCTTTCAATTTCTTCACTCGCTTCTGTACAGCGAGATACTCGAGAATTCGAGTCTTCACTTCGTCGAGTCCGTAATGATCGTTCTCGAGAACCTGTTCGGCCTTGTCCAGATCAAAGCGCACTTTGCTGCGAGCCTTCCAGGGAATGTTAACCATCCAGTCAATATAAGTGCGAACAACAGACGCCTCAGAAGACATGGGCGACATCATGCGCAACTTGTTCAGCTCCGACAGCGCCTTGTCTTTTGCTTCGGTGGGCATGCCCGCGGCATCAATCTTCTGCCTTAGCTCTTCTGCCTCGTTGGGGGAATCGTCCAGCTCACCCATTTCCTTCTGAATGGCTTTCATCTGCTCATTCAGATAGTACTCGCGCTGACTCTTCTCCATCTGCTTCTTCACACGGCCACGAATACGTTTTTCCACCTGGAACAGGTCGATTTCGGATTCGATCAAACTCATCAGGTGCTCTATGCGAGGCTGCAGGCTGACAAGTTCCAGCAAATTCTGCTTTTCCTGAATCTGCAGAGTCATATGCGATGCAATCGTGTCTACCAGACGACCAGGCTCATCGATGCTGGAGATGGAAGTCATGACTTCCGGCGGGATTTTCTTGCTCAGTTGCACATATTGTTCGAACTGCGCCAGTAGCGATCGCACGAGCAATTCGGATTGCTTTTCCGCCAGAGGTTCTGCCACCAGCACAGCTATTTGTGCCTGAAAATACTCTGCATCGAAATCGACAGATTTGATGCGCGCGCGGTTGACACCTTCAACAAGCACTTTCACTGTGCCGTCTGGCAACCGAATCAACTGCAGGATGCTGGCAATGGTACCAATCTCGAAGACATCGCGAATGCTTGGATCGTCTTCTGTCGGATTCTTTTGAGCAACCAGCAGAACCTGCTTGCCGGTGCTCATGGCAACTTCAAGTGCTTTTATGGACTTGGGTCTGCCTACGAAGAGTGGCTGAACAATTTGCGGATAAACAACAACGTCACGAAGTGGCAGCAGCGGAAGTACATTTTTCGCGACTTCGGAAGACTCTGAAAGAAGACCCATAATTACATCCTGGAGGTAATGAGTGGCAAACCTGACTCAATGGCTTTCAGACTCAATTCTTGGGGCACGCTACGCGAATTCAATTACGCTTGCACAAAAAGAAGGCAGAATCAGGCTCAATGTTCCTCAGAAGCAGTTCTGCTTTGCTGTTCCCGGTTCTCGTACACCAGAAGGGGTTCCGATTCCCCGTTGATGACAGCAGCGTCAATGATGACTTTGCTGACCTTCTCCATGGACGGAATCTTGTACATAGTGTCCAGCAGCACACTTTCCATGATGGAACGCAGTCCACGGGCGCCAGTCTTTCGCTCTTTTGCTTTCTGAGCGACGGCTTTCAGTGCTTCATCGCGGAACTGGATTTCCACGCCTTCCATCTCGAAAAGCTTCTGGTACTGCTTGATGAGCGCATTCTTCGGCTCTTTCAAAATACGCATCAGAGCGTCCAGATCCAGCTCGTCCAGTGTCGCGATCATTGGCAGGCGACCAACGAACTCAGGGATCAAGCCATACTTCACCAGGTCCTCTGGCTCCACATCCCTGAGAGTTTCCCCGGTCTTGTGATCCAGATCCTTGCTGCGCACTTCTGCTCCAAAACCGATACCGCCTTTCTCCGAGCGATCGCGAATGATCTTGTCCAGTCCGGCGAAGGCTCCACCACAGATGAAA
>CAYWMC010000014.1:17493-17782 GCA_964459345.1 uncultured Klebsiella sp.
GAAAAGGATGTTGGAGGTGTCCACCTGCAGAAATTCCTGCTGCGGATGCTTGCGACCGCCCTGGGGAGGCACAGAGGCGACCGTGCCTTCAATCAGCTTGAGCAAGGCCTGCTGCACGCCCTCGCCTGAGACGTCGCGCGTGATTGAGGGATTGTCAGATTTGCGGGAAATCTTGTCGATTTCGTCGATGTAGACGATGCCAATCTGTGCTTTTTCGACATCGTAATCGCACTTCTGCAAAAGCTTCTGAATGATGTTCTCGACGTCTTCGCCCACGTAGCCGGCTTCA
>CAYWMC010000015.1:0-17751 GCA_964459345.1 uncultured Klebsiella sp.
GGACTCGAGATACAGCTCCTGAATATTGGCCGGTGATGGTTTGAGAATGACTTGAAACTGGTAGTAGTGCTGCAGGCGATTGGGATTTTCGCCGTAGCGACCGTCTGTTGGCCGTCGGCTTGGCTGTACATATGCCGTGTTCCAGCTTTCTGGCCCAATGGCGCGCAGGAAAGTCGCAGGGTGAAACGTGCCGGCCCCCACTTCCATGTCAAGAGGCTGCATGAGCACACAGCCTTGAGCGGCCCAGAATTGCTGAAGAGCAAGGATCAAGCCTTGAAAGGTTCCCACATCGGGTCGCGTGTCGTTGGCAGACAAGAAAAAGCTCCGGAGCGTATTTTGAGAAGGCCGCGATTATCCTTGATTCTTCAATCAATATCCATACTTACGCCATTCAGCCCAGTCCGCGCTATTTTGCTGCCAAGCAGCGCCTGGGGTAGAATTTCGCCCCGTCCGCTCCAGGCGTGGCGAAAATTCAGCGCGAATTTGCCACTACCACTACACACTCAGGGGTCACCAAATCCAAACAGCCAAGGTCTTGCTTATCAAAACCGTATTGCACTTCTGCGCTTGCCTGCCGCTGCGGTGGGCGCATGCAATGGCGACCCCTATGGCTGGCATTGTCTGGAAGCTCTCTGCCGACTCCAGACGGATTACCCGTCGCAACCTGTCTCTCTGTTTTCCTCAACTGTCCGAGCAGGAGAAAGAAAAGCTGGCGCGCGCCAGCATTCTTGAAACCACGAAATTTGCCTGTGAACTAGGCCGAATCTGGTTGCGCCCAGTGGACGAAGTTCTTGCCAGTGTTGTGACTGTCAGCGGGCAGGAGGTGCTGGAGAATGCATTGGCAAAGGGCAAGGGAGTAATCGTGCTGGCTCCGCACATCGGCAACTGGGAGCTTTGTGGATTGCATCTGGACCGCCGCGCGCAGACGACCTATCTGTACAGGCCACCCAAGCTGGCTGGGTTTGAAGAAGCCATGGTGTCATACCGCGGGCGGGCTGGTGCACAGCTTGCGCCTACCAGCCGCAAAGGAATCGCCATGCTCGTGAAAGCCCTGGAGCGCGGGGAGATCGTCGGCATCCTTCCAGACCAGGAACCTGCTGTGGACAGTGGCGTGTTCGCGCCCTTCTTCGGCGTGCCTGCGCTGACCATGACCCTGGTTGCCAAACTGGCGGCGCGGACGCAGGCGGCAGTCGTCGTGATGTACGCCGAACGACTCCCGAAAGGACAAGGGTTTGCAATCAGGATCAGTGAGGCAGATGCCCCCGTTGCCGCAGAAGATCTGGCAACTGCCGGCGCGGCACTGAACAGTCTCGTGGAGCGCTGCGTGCGTGAAGTGCCTGGTCAGTATCAGTGGGAATACCGCCGGTTCAAACATCAGCCGGACCACACCAAGAATTCCTTGTATCGTTAGCGACGCCAGAACATCGGCAGGAACAGCACCAGCAATGTGAAGATCTCGAGACGGCCCAATAACATTGCGAAGCAGAGAATCCACTTGGCTGCGTCGGAAAGCTGGCTGTAATTTTGCGATACGCCTTCCAGACCCGGCCCCAGATTGTTGATGGCGGCTCCTACTGCGCTGAACGCGGTGATGACGTCGAGCCCGGTGGCGAGCAATGCCAGCAATAGTGCCAGAAACACCATCACGTACACTGCGAAGAAACCCCACACCGCTTCAATGACCCGATCTGGAACGAGGGTATTGCCAAGCTTGATCGGGATGATGGAGTTTGGGTGAATCAGACGCTGCACTTCCCGCAAACCCTGCTTCAAGATCAGAAGAATGCGAATGACTTTCATGCCACCACCCGTTGATCCGGCACAGGCACCAATGATAGACGCATAGATCAGCATGTAAGGTAGAAATGAGGGCCACTGACTGAAATCCGCGGTGGTAAAACCCGTGGTCGTGGCGATCGAGACGCTCTGAAAAACGCCATGTATGATCGAGTCAAACCCGCTGTAGGTGGCGCTTGTAAACAGCACCACACTCGTTGCGACGGAAAGCACCAGCAGAATGATCAGATAGAATTTGAATTCGGGGTCACGCAGATACTGCCGCAGGCTTTGTGTGCGCCACGCTGTGAAATGCAGCGCGAAATTGACACCGGCAATCAACATGAAGACGGTCGCAATTAGATTGATGAGCGAGCTGTCAAAATATCCGAGGCTTGCATCGTGAGTTGAGAAGCCACCAATCGCCACAGTCGCAAAGCTGTGACAGATCGCGTCGAACAACGTCATTCCGGCGGCCCAGAATGCCACTGTGCAAGCGGCTGTCAGTGCCAGGTAGATATACCAGAGAGCCTTCGCAGTTTCGGCAAGTCGCGGCACAAGATTGTCGTTCTTGACCGGGCCAGGGCTTTCCGCTCTGTACAGCTGCATGCCGCCGATACCAAGCATTGGCAGCACCGCGACAGCCAGCGCCACGATTCCCATTCCGCCGAGCCACTGCAGCTGAGCCCGATAGAAGAGCAGTGATTTTGGGACTTCCTCAAGTCCGACAATCACCGTTGCGCCGGTTGTGCTCAATCCGGAAATGGATTCGAACACAGCATCCGTAATGGAGAGCGGCAATTCAAAAGAGAAATAGAACGGCAGAGCACCGAAGGTCCCGAGTACGGACCAGAACAAGGTCACAATCAGAAAGCCGTCGCGTGTCCGCAACTCCTTGGCTGACCTCCAGGTCATCAGCCATAGAATGAAGCCGGTACTGAAGGTGATGAAAAGTGCCGTTGCGAACGATGACAATTCCCCGTCATTGTAAAGCAGCGACACCAGAATGGACGGAAGGTTTGCGAGGATGCTGAACAGCATCAGAAGCACACCCAGAATTTTCGATACGACGCTCAGATGCATAGTGGCTTCAGAAGAAGGTCAGTCCTACCTGGAAGAGTCGTTCCACTTCGGGAATGCGCTTTTTGTCGACAAGGAACAGGATCACGTGATCGCCCGACTGAATGACGATGTTGTCATGGGCAATCAACACTTCTTCATCCCGCACGATGGCCCCGATCGTTGTTCCGGGGGGGAGCTCGATGTCCTCGATCGCCTTGCCCACGACTTTGGACGAATGGCTGTCGCCATGGGCAATGGCTTCCAGTGCTTCGGCAGCTCCGCGTCGCAGCGAATGCACGTTCACGATATCGCCTCGCCGCACATGGGTCAGGAGACTGCCGATGGTGGCAAGCTGAGGCGAAATGGCAATGTCGATCTCGCCACCCTGCACCAGATCCACATAGGCAGGATTGTTGATCAGAGTCATCACCTTGCGGGCACCGAGTCGCTTCGCGAGCATCGATGACATGATGTTGGCCTCGTCGTCATTGGTCAGCGCCAGGAACACATCGGTATCTTCGATGCTTTCTTCCAGCAGCAGCTCCTTGTCGGAAGAGAGTCCGTTCAGAATGATGGTCTTGTTGAGGCGCTCGGAGAGATAGGCACAGCGCTGGGGATTATGCTCGATGATCTTGGTCTGGTAGCGCTTTTCGACAGCCTCCGCCAGTCGCGAGCCAATGTTGCCACCGCCCGCAATGATGAGGCGCTTGTAAGGCTTGTCCAGCCGGCGCAGTTCTCCCATGACCGCGCGAATATTGCGCTGGGCTGCAATGAAGAAGACTTCGTCATCGGCTTCGATCACCGTGGAGCCTTCGGGCATGATGGCCGTATCACGCCTGAATATGGCGGCAACACGGGTATCAACATTCGGCATGTGCTCGCGCAGGAAGCGAATTTCCTGTCCTACCAGCGGCCCGCCGTAATAGGCCTTCACTGCAACGAGCTGGGCCTTGCCGTCGGCGAAGTCCAGCACCTGCAACGAGCCTGGCAGATCGATCAGCCGTTCGATGTAATGCGAAACGAGCTGTTCCGGACTTATCACCACATCCGCTGCAATGGCCCCGGGTCCGAACAGGCCTTCCGCGGACATATAGGAGGCCGATCGCAGGCGGCAGATCTTCTTGGGAGTCTTGAACAGGACATGCGCAATCTGACAGGCGATGAGGTTGACCTCATCGTTCTCGGTCACTGCAATCAGCATGTCAGCGTCATCGCCGCCCGCCATTCGCAGCACATCAGGATAAGACGGCTGCCCTACCGCCGTCCCGATGTCGATCCGGTCCTTGAGCTCGCGCAGCTTCTCGGCATCAGGGTCGACAATCGTAATGTCATTGGCTTCGCTGGCAAGGTTTTCGGCGAGCGAAATGGCGACGTGGTTCGCTCCCAAAATAATGATTTTCATCTAGCAGGCTATCTCCGGATTCATATCTATTGCGCTGGTCCCACGGGGGAATCGCAATCAATGGGGTGCTTTGCGCAATCTTGCAAAATAGAAACCATCCTGTCCCTGGGCGCTTGGCAGCAACTGCCTGCCCTGCCCGCATTCTACTCCCCATTCTGCTGGGATTTCTTCGAGTTTCGCTTCTTCCGTGCAAGCCATGAAGGCGCCGATCGTATCGGAGTTCTCTTCTGGCAGGACTGAACAAGTAGAGTACAGGAGCAGACCGCCAGGCTTCAGGCAGGCCCAGAGTGACTTCAGCAAGCTCAGCTGTACCCCCTGAAGTGCGAGAACATGATCCGGACTGCGCAGCAGTTTGATGTCCGGATGCCGGCGAATGATGCCCGTTGCAGAGCAAGGCGCGTCCAGAAGAATGCGATCGAAGGGATTGCCGTCCCACCACTGTGCCGTTTGTCCGGCATCGCCGCAGATCACGTCTGCCTCCAGTTGCAGTCGCTGCAGATTCTGCTGCACACGCTCAAGCCGGCGTGCATCGTTGTCCAGAGCAAGCATTCGTCCGAACGCGAAACCGCTTTCAAGCAAATGGCAGGTTTTGCCTCCTGGCGCTGCACAGGCATCAAGGATGGCGAGGCCGGGCTGCAACTCCAGGAGTCCGGGAATCAGCTGTGAAGCCTCGTCCTGTACGCTGACAAGCCCTTCCTCAAAACCGGGAAGGGCCGTCACGGGACACGCAGCGTCAAGGTAGATGCTCGATGTGCAGAGCTCGCCAGCGCGCGCAGCGATGCCAGCCTCCTGCAAGGCGCCCAGATATGCTTGGCGTGAGATTCGACCAAGATTGACGCGCAGGGTCATCGGCGGATGCTGATTGTTGGCTTCCAGCAGTGCCTGCCAATGCTCAGGCCATGCGGCCTTCATCCGGCTGATGAACCATTGCGGGTGTGCAAGGCGACCAGGCTCCTTGAGCAGTGCTCGCGACGCGATCTCATCCTTGTCCCGCAGATAGGATCGCAGGATGGCATTCACAAAACCTTTTGCCCATTGTTTCTTCAATACCAGCGTCGCCGCGACTGTCTCGTTTACTACGGCATATTCCGGTACACGGAGATAATGGAGCTGATAGAGCCCGGTCAGAAGAAGACAGCGCACATCGAGATCTTTCGGCTTGAGCGGCTTTTCCAGAAGCTGAGCCAGCATGGCATCCAGCTGAAAGTACCACCGGCTGGTACCAAAGCAGATTTCCTGCAGCAGGGGAAATTCCTGCGCATCAATCAATGGCCTCTCAAGCAACGTAGCAAGCGAGCCTTGCTGCTGCAGGAGTTTGCTCAGGATAGTGGCTGCCTGCGCTCGCAGCTGTCCCGGCTTCATGGTGCCGGCACAGCGCTGGCATCGAAACGGGAACCTGCAGCGAAGAAATCCCTGCGGGCATTCATGAACTCGCGCATGGACACAGGATTCTTTCCTGGCAACTGGACAAGTGTAATGTTCAGAACAGACTCACCACAGGCAACTTGAAGCCCCTCCTTGTCTGCGCTGATGATGGTCCCTGCGATCTGCTTGCCCTGCGCTGGAAGGACGCTGGCCTTGAGCAAACGAATCCGCTCACCCTTGTATTCACTGTATGCAGGATTGCGGCCGACGCCACCGCGAATCTGTCGATGAATTGCCTGGGCGTCCAATTGCCAATCCACCAGCGCCTCGGACTTCTCAAGTTTGGCGGCATAGGTGCTGGCGGAGTGGTCCTGAACCTGTGCATTGGCAATGAAGTGGTCGATGTTGCTGAGGGTTTCAAGGAGCGCCTTGATCCCGGCAACTTCGAGTTTGAGCTCCAGGCTGAGTCGATCGTCGTCTTCAAGAATCTCGACCTCCTCCTTGCAAAGCATGGCGCCAGTGTCCAGACCCTTGTCCATCTGCATGATGGTCACGCCAGTGAGAGAGTCGCCAGCCATCAGTGCGCGCTCGATCGGTGCCGCACCTCGCCAGCGCGGCAGCAGCGACGCGTGAACATTGATGCAGCCCAGACGCGGGGTATCGAGAACAGCCTGCGGAAGGATCAGCCCGTAGGCCACTACTACCATGAGATCGGCGCCCAGCAGAGCCAGTGCTTGTTGCTCACTCTCGGCCCGCAGGCTCAACGGCTGGAAGACTGGAATATTATTTGCTATCGCCACTTGCTTGACGGCACTGGCCTGCAATTGCTTCCCTCGCCCGGCCGGTCGGTCTGGTTGCGTATAAACGCCAACAATTTCATGTGCAGAGTTCAGCAGCGCCTCAAGGACATGCGCCGCAAATGGGGGAGTTCCTGCGAATACGATTCTCAATGCAGTCATTCAAGTTCCGAAGTCGGGATTTCTGAGCGAGTTATGTATGGGAGAAGCGCGCGGGTAATCAGGCAGATTCCTTGTGCGCCAGCTCGAGCTTCTTGCGAATTCGCTCGCGCTTGAGAGTGCTCAGGTAATCGACAAACAATTTGCCGTTGAGATGGTCCATTTCGTGCTGAATGCAGGTTGCCAGCAGGCCGTCAGTCTCGATGACAAACGCGTCTCCGTTGCGGTCCAGTGCATTGATCCGGACCAGTCGAGGTCGCGAGACAGTTTCGTAGAATCCAGGAACGGAGAGGCAACCTTCGTCATAGTCTTCCAGCGTCTGGTCTATAATTTCAATGCGAGGGTTGATGAAGACGAGCGGAGTATCCTTGTTGTCCGAGATGTCGATCACGATCAGCTGCTTGTGGATATTGACCTGTGTTGCAGCAAGCCCGATTCCCGGCGCGGCATACATTGTTTCGAACATGTCATCGATGGTTCTTGACAATTCCGGCGTGAACTCTGTGACAGGTGCAGCTTTGCGGCGCAGCCTCAGGTCGGGAAATTCCAGGATGTTCAGTATGGCCATATGCAACAATTACCAAGAAAGCCCGCAACTTAGGGTAGAAAATTAATTTCAGTACTGTGAACTGCTTCTAGTGATCAGTATACCTTATTGCTAAGATATCGAACCTCGCCCAACAAAGCCGGATTGTAAATATGAACGTGCCAAGACTGAAGAGGCTGATCGTATTCTGCGTGTTTGGCGTTCTTGCCGCATTTCCCTTCGTATCAACATATTCACAAACCTTGTCCTTGGCGCCCGGATCTCCCGATTCCTATGTCGTCAAGGAAGGGGACACGCTGTGGGACATTGCGTCCATATTTCTCGACGAACCCTGGCGCTGGCCTGAAATCTGGGAAGGCAATCCAGCGGTGCAGGATCCTGATCTGATCTACCCGGGAGATATTCTGCGGCTTGTGGCCTCAGCAAACGGACCACGCATCGTCATGGAAAGAGGGGACCGTCAGACCGTAAGACTTAGCCCCACAGTTCGTGAAACCCCGCTTTTGAACCCGATTCCCGTGATCCCGCGCCAGGCACTGGAGGGCTTCCTGATCGAGAATCGCATTGTCGAGACGGAAAGCTTCGAGTCGTCGCCTTACATACTTTCCAGCGCATCTGGAAACTTGATTATGGGTGCCGGTCATGAAGTCATAGTCCGTGGGGACTGGCAAAGCAATGCAAGCAACTATGAGATCTTCCGGCTTGGCGCCACCTACGTAGGCGCAGAGGGCGAAGTCCTGGGCCAGGAAGCCATCAAGCTGGGGTCGCTGAATGTCTTGTCAGATGAAGGAGACGGTCTCAAGAGAGCGCTGATCGTCCAGAGCAATGAAGAGCTGAAGGCTGGCGATCGCCTGTTGCCACAGGAAACGAGCCTGATAGATCTCAGTTATTTTCCGACTGCTCCGGACACCGAACTGCAGGGGGCAATCATTGGTCTTCTGAACAATGTGAGCCAGGCCGCTCAATTTGAATCGACAGTTCTCAATCTGGGAATAGATGACGGCCTCGACGAGGGCGATGTTCTTTCCATATTTCGCGATGGCGAAGAAGTACGAGACCCGGTGACGCGCAAGGATGTGCGTCTGCCCTCCACAGAGATCGGGATGCTTCTGGTCTACAAGGCGTTCGACAAGATGAGCTATGGCGTCATCCTGTCTCTGACCCAGCCTTCCGCAGTTGGAGATACCGTCCGCACGCCCTGATTGGTGACGGACCTGCAAATCCCTTTGGATCATGGAAGATCAAAGAGAATGAATGACTCGAGCCTGTTTGACTGGTTGACACTGCTTCACGCAGAGAACTTCCCTAATGGTCTGTTGCGACAGCTGATGCTGGATCAGCGCGACTCTGCCTCCAACCCCTCGTCCCCAGCGTGTTCACTGGCTGATCAGGAAGACGTTGCGTTACTCATTGCCGGGTCATTGCAGTCTGGAGAAGCGCGGCGGCTCGCTGAGGCGGCGCTTGCATGGTCGCAATTGCCGGACAACGCCATCATCTCGCTCACAGACCCTGGATATCCTGCGCTGCTGCGAGAGATCGCAGACTCTCCTCCCCTCTTGTTTGTGCGCGGCAATGCACGCGCACTGGCCATTCCTCAGATTGCGATCGTCGGCAGTCGTCGCTGCAGTGTTGATGGTCGCGAAACCACCGAATTGTTTGCAACTGAGATCATCAAGCAAGGACTTGGAGTATGCAGCGGGCTGGCCACAGGCATCGATACTGCAGCGCACAAGGCTGCAGTTGATAGCGGTGGAATCACAGTCAGCGTAGTTGGCACCGGCGTAGACCAGATATATCCGCGCACCAATGCGCTGCTGGCCTCCAGAATTCTCGACAATGGTGCTCTGGTGTCGGAATTTCCGCTTGGCTACCCTGCGTTGCCGACCAATTTTCCTCGCCGCAATCGCATCATCAGCGGCTTGAGCATTGGTGTCCTGGTAGTGGAGGCCGCTCTGCAAAGCGGCTCACTCATCACTGCCAGAATGGCAATGGAGCAGAATCGGGAAGTCTTTGCTGTGCCTGGTTCCATACGCAATCCTCTCAGCAAGGGGTGCCACAAACTGATCCGAGAGGGGGCAACTCTGGCGGAATCGCCCCTGGATCTCTGGAATCAGCTGCAAGGAATTCTGACGCTTGCTCTGGAGTCCCGCGCTTCTGAGCGAAACAATTCAGGCGGAGCTGCCGACTTGAAATCTCCGGTGGTGCCGCTTGCTGGCAATCAGCTGAAGATCATCTCCGCCATGGGATACGATCCAGTATCTTTCGACGCAATCGCTGCCCGCACAGGCCTGAGTGTGTTTGATCTGCAGACAGAGCTCCTTGCCTTGGAGTTCGCTGGAGTGATCAGAGCTGAGTCCGGACGCTATGCCCTGCACCCGGAGGCGCCCTTGCAAGGCCATTGAGAGTCCTGTAATTTCACCGGCTCTATTTTTCAAGTGGAGTAGATGCCGAATGTCCCGTCCCTTTGTTGCGATTCTCATGGGTTCCGAGTCAGACCTGCCTGTCATGCAGGGAGCCAGTGACGTACTGGGCAGCCTTGGCGTTCAATGTGAAATGAAGATCACATCTGCTCATCGAACCCCGGCCGCTACTCAGCAGTATATAAGTGATGCTGAAGCTCGGGGCTGCGGGGTTTTCATTGCAGGAGCCGGACTTGCGGCGCACCTGGCAGGAGCTGTAGCTGCTCACACATTGAAACCGGTGATCGGTGTGCCAATTGATTCGGGCCCCATGCAGGGCATGGACTCCCTGTTGTCCACAGTACAGATGCCTGCGGGGATTCCGGTCGCGACAGTCGCAATAGGCAAGACCGGCGCCAAGAATGCCGGTTATCTCGCCGCGCAGATTCTGGCGTTGCAGGATGCCGATCTCGCCCGACGTGTTCGCGCCGAGCGCGAGCAGAAGGCTGCGAATGTTCAGGCGCAGGATCGCGCTCTGCAGGAATCACGCAAGTAACGCGCAGGAGCAGCACAGTGCAATCCGGTCACTGGAAAATACGGCAGGCAGCACTGCAATTGCTGGATGGCAAAGTGCTGGCCTACCCTACCGAAGCAATCTGGGGCCTGGGCTGCGATCCCGAAAACGAAGCGGCGACACGGCGCTTGCTGGCAATCAAAGGGCGGCCAGTCGAAAAGGGGCTGATCCTGGTGGCCGCCTCTGTATCGCAAATAGAACATCTTCTGACAGGACTTCCCAGGAAGCAGCGGCAGCAAATAGTAGCCAGCTGGCCAGGCCCCACAACCTGGTTGATTCCGGATGTGAATGACCAGGTTCCCTATTGGATAAAGGGCCAGCATGAAAGCGTTGCCGTGAGAGTAACGGCTCACTCATTGGTCGCCGCCCTGTGTGAATCCTTTGGCGGGCCGATAGTTTCCACCTCTGCCAATCGCAGCAATCAACGCCCCGCAAGAAGTGCTTTGCAAGTAGTGAAACATCTTGGTCAGGACATTGACGGGGTGCTGCATGGGAGACTGGGGGGGCAGACGCGACCCTCCACCATTATCGATGCGCTGACTGGCAAGGTACTGCGATAAACCCCGCGCCCGAATTTTCGACGAGAAGGAGTTGCCAGTGGCAAGCAATCCGATGGAATCAGTAACGATCAGTGCAGTGAAAGACTATCTGCTCGGACTGCAGGACCGCATCTGCAGCAAATTGGAGTCGATCGACGGACGAGCACAGTTCCTCACGGACGCCTGGGAGCGGGACGAGGGTGGCAGCGGACGCAGTCGCGTTATCAGCGGCGGAGCGGTCTTCGAGAAAGGCGGCGTCAATTTCTCGCACGTGTTCGGATCGAGACTGCCGCCTTCGGCATCCGCGACACGCCCCGAGCTGGCGGGACGCTCGTTTCAAGCCATGGGCGTCTCACTGGTCATTCATCCGGACAATCCGTTCGTGCCCACATCCCATGCAAACTTCCGGTTCTTCGTTGCCGAAAAGGAAGGCGAAGAGCCGGTGTGGTGGTTCGGAGGCGGGTATGACCTCACGCCTTACTATGGTTTTGACGACGACTGCCGGCATTGGCACCGAACAGCTCGAGACGCTTGCGCACCATTCGGAGCGGATATCTATCCCCGCTTCAAGAAAGAGTGTGACGAGTACTTCTACCTGAAACATCGAGCGGAGCCCCGCGGAATCGGTGGGCTCTTCTTCGATGACTTCAATGAACCTGGCTTCGCGAACAGTTTCGCCATGGCTCAGGCCCTGGGCGACAGCTATCTTGACGCTTACTGCCCTATCGTGGAACGCCGGCGCGCGACCCCCTATTCGGAACACCACAAGCACTTCCAGACATACCGACGTGGTCGTTATGTGGAATTCAACCTCGTTTATGACCGAGGCACATTGTTCGGACTGCAATCAGGTGTAGGTCGCATAGAGTCCATCCTGATGTCGCTTCCTCCGGTTGTGCGCTGGGACTACAACTGGAAGCCAGAACCCGGGACCGAGGAAGCAAGACTTTACAGCGACTATCTTCGTTTTCGCGACTGGGCATAAGGGGTTTCTCGTGGATCGTTATGCGGTATTCGGGCACCCCATCAGCCACAGCCGATCTCCCTGGATACACGCCCACTTCGCGCAGCAAACGGGTCAGGCGCTGGTATATGCCGCGCAGGATGTGGCGCCCGAGAGTTTTGAGTCTGCCGTCAAACAGTTCTTCGCGGAAGGCGGCCGCGGGCTCAACATCACTGTGCCCTTCAAGGAGCGTGCGTCTGCGATGGCGCAACTTCGCAGCCCCACTGTTTCGATCTGCGGTGCGGCCAATACGCTCTATCTGGACGTAAATGGCTCTCTTTGCGCCGACAATACTGACGGGCATGGTTTGCTTGCTGATCTTCAGGGAAATCACGGTGCCGTTATCGCCAGCTCGCGCATTCTTCTACTGGGCGCAGGCGGTGCAGTACGTGGCGTCCTGCCAGCGCTGCTTGCCCGATCTCCCCAACAGATCTGCATTCTCAACCGCAGTGCAGACAAGGCACAGTTGCTGGCCCAACAGTTCAGTGGTCAGTCGGAAGTGCTGGCAATCAGCACGGAAGCCCGGCAAAGCAGGCCCTTCGACTACATCATCAATGGCACTTCAGCCGGGTTGGGCGGGGACGTCCCTGCTGTTCCAGAGGGGGCCGTTAGCAAAGACACCCTGTGCTACGACATGATGTATGGCCGCGGTGAAACAGCCTTCCAGAAATGGGCTCGCCTGGCTGGTGCGCGCGAGTCGCTGAACGGCGTGGGAATGCTGGTGGAACAAGCGGCCAGAGCCTTTGAGATCTGGCGCGGCATTGCTCCGCGAACGGAGCTAGTGATAGCGCTACTGCGGAAGGAACTTGCGGAACCCGTCCTCTGATCACGCCTGCTGCCGCAGGTAACGGTCTTTCAATTCGACATACTTGCTCGCCGAGTATCTGAAGTATTGCAGCTCTGCGTCTGACAATTTCCGGATCTGTTTCACTGGCGAGCCCACATAGAGGTAACCACTTTCAAGCCTCTTCCCCGGTGGCACCAGACTGCCTCCTCCCACAACGACGTCCGACTCCACAATGACGCCGTCCATGACTATCGCACCCATGCCTATAAGCACGCGATCGCCAATTGTGCAGCCATGCAGCATCACTTTGTGTCCGACCGTCACGTCGTCGCCAATAGTGGTGGAGAACCCTCCAGGGTTGAAGGGTCCGTCGTGCGTGACGTGGATGACGGTGCCATCCTGAATATTGCTGCGGTCGCCGATTCTAATGATGTGTATGTCACCGCGAACGACAGACATGGGCCAGATGGAGCTGTCCTCACCGATACTGACCTGGCCAATCACCAGCGCAGTGGTGTCCACAAAAGCGGATGTGGCCACGATTGGGGTGAAGGATTCAAAAGTGCGCAAGGTCATCTGTTTGCCTCTGTGGGTGATTTTTCTGAACTGACATTTGTGAGCCTTGAAGTACTATAGGGGCGAAACAGCCTGCGCAACAGACGCTTCATCCGCAAAGTACACGAAAGCACTCACTTGCATCGAGGACGACATGACAAACAATCCGCTTCTCCAATTCTCGACATTGCCAGACTTTGACTCGATCCAGGCGGCGCACATCGAGCCCGCTGTGGAAAAAGTTCTGGCCGAGAACAGAGCGCAGTTGCAGGTCATTTTGCACAGCGAGGTGAACGCGATACATCCCGACTGGCGCAGCCTGATGTTGCCCCTCGACGAGATGGATGATCGTCTCAACAAAGTCTGGTCCACGGCGAGCCATCTCAACGCCGTGAAGAATACCCCGGAGATTCGCGCCGCATATAACAAATGCCAGCCCTTGATCACGGCTTACTATACAGAGATGGGTCAAAACCGAGACTTGTGCAATGCCGTGAAACGGCTGTCTGACCGTGCTGCGGAGCTGGTACTGGATGACTCTCAGCGCAAGATACTGCGCGACTATCTGCTTGAGTTTCGCCTGGCGGGTGTTGATCTCAGTGACGAAAAGAAACATCAGTTTGCAGAGATCGAAGCCAGGCTGAGTCGTCTCTCGACAACTTTCAGCAACAATGTTCTCGACTCTACCGCCGCATGGACACTGCTGGTCACCGACAACACGGAGCTCGCAGGAATCCCCGAGACCAGCCTTCAGATTGCGGCGGAGCTTGCGGCAAAGCGAGGCCAGTCAGGTTTTCTGCTGACACTCGATGCACCTTGCTACATCGCGGTCATGACGAACGCAGACAATCGATCGTTGCGACAGAAGATCTATTCCGCTTACGTCACCCGGGCTTCCGATCAGGGAGGGCACGACCTCGCCTTCGACAACAGAGCTACCATCAGTGACATCCTCGCCTGCCGTACGGAACTGGCCACCTTGCTTGGCTATCAGAATTACGCCGAGGTTTCCGTAGCCAGGAAAATGTCGAAATCGGTCGCTCGCGTTAACGAGTTTCTTGGTGATCTGGCGCAGCTGGCTGTGCCCGCAGCTAGAAGAGAATTTGAAGAGCTCCGTGAGTTCGCGCGCACGCACTTTGGCATGAACGATCTGGAAGCGTGGGATGTTGCCTACTACAGCGAGAAGCTGCGCAAGCACAGTTTCGACGTCTCGCAGGAAGAACTGCGGCCGTACTTTCCTTTGCCCAAAGTACAGAAAGGCCTCTTCGAAATTGCCAGCAGGCTTTACGACGTGGAAATAGTGCCCAACAAGTCGATGAGCGTCTGGGACGAAAGCGTCAACGCTTTCGACATAAGACGAAATGGAAAAGCCGTTGCACGTTTCTACTTCGATGTATTCACACGAGAAGGCAAGAAATCCGGAGCATGGATGGCGGAGTGCAGGTCAAGACGACAACTGCCTGATGGAAGCCTGCAGATACCCGTCGCCTATCTGATCTGCAATTTTGCTCCAGGCGCCGGAGGCAGGCCCGCCTTGCTTGCACACAATGAAGTGACAACATTATTTCATGAGTTTGGGCATGGCTTGCATCATATGCTGACTACAGAGTGTCATCTGCGCAGTTCCGGGATCAATGGAGTTGCCTGGGATGCCGTGGAGCTGCCGAGTCAGTTGATGGAAAACTGGTGCTGGGAGCCTGAAGCAATAAGCCTGATATCCGGTCACTACGAGTCTGGTGCGAGCTTGCCGGCAGCCCTGCTGGGGAAGCTGCTGGCTGCGAAGAATTTTCAAGCGGGCATGAAAACCGTGCGTCAGCTGGAGTTTGCCATGTTCGACTTCGAGCTTCATCAGGCCGGTGCAGCCATTGATAGTGATGCCGTAAACAGTGTGATGCAGAGTGTGCGAGCATTGACTTCCGCATACAAGGTGCCGGAATTCAATCGTTTCCAGAACAGCTTTTCTCACATATTTGCAGGTGGATACGCAGCGGGTTATTACAGCTACAAGTGGGCGGAAGTCTTGTCAGCAGATGTGTTCTCAAAGTTCACCGATACCGGGGTCTTCAATGCATCGACGGGCAGCCGTTTCCTGGAGACACTACTCTCCCGGGGCGGGGGTGCAGATCCACTTGATCTGTTCACTGAATTCATGGGGCGGGAGCCTCGTATCGAAGCCCTTCTCAAGCAGGATGGATTGCTGAGATAAAGGAATGGGTTATGCGACTAAACCACTTGATCTATATGTAAAAGTGTTGTCGATTTCAGCCTAATTCGAGATGGCAATTTAAAAATAAGTTTTTTATAATGCCCGCGCTTCTATTACACCCGCGTGATCTTGAGCTGGATCAACATAATATTTGGCCTTTTCCAAGTAGAATCCTGCTCGCTGTATGCGGTATCGGTTGAATAATCCTGTCTAAAATCCACACAGATGGAAGCTGAGTCATGACACTGGTGATTCTGCAGGCTCGGTTCCAATCGTCGCTGTGATGTTGGCAATTGGCTCCGAACGAGAGCCTCACAATAAAAGCACATACTTTTAATCTGCCCTTCTAATCAATGGAGACACGGCGAATGTTGCCTAAAGCAAAGCTGTGGTTAGCCCTGACTGGTGTCGCAACAAGTTTGTTGAGCGCCAATCTTCAGGCGGCCTGGGAGCTGAACATGCCCCAAGGCGTAACCCAAATCAGTAGAGACACGTACGACCTGCACATGCAGATACTTTGGTGGTGCGTCGCCATTGGAGTAGTTGTATTCGGCGTAATGCTCTGGTCCATCATCAATCACCGCAAGTCGAAAGGCGCTGTATCTGCGACTTTCCACGAAAGCACCAAGGTTGAGATTGTCTGGACGATCATTCCGTTCGTGATCCTCATTCTGATGGCGATTCCAGCCACTCGAGTTCTGACAGAAGCCTACGATTCCTCCGAGTCCGAGATCGACATTCAGGTCACTGGTTATCAGTGGCGCTGGGAATATCGATACCTCCGCGAGAGCACGGATGAAGAAGAAGTGTCCTTCTACAGCATCATGAGCACTCCCAGAGAGCAGATTGACAACCAGTTGCCAAAAGATGAGACGTATCTTCTGGACGTCGATAACCCGTTGGTCATCCCAATCAACACCAAGGTGCGTTTTCTGGTCACTTCCAATGATGTGATCCACGCCTGGTGGGTTCCGGATTTCGCAGTGAAGAAGGACGCAATCCCTGGCTTCATCAACGAAACATGGGCAATCGTGGAAGAGCCGGGCATCTACCGCGGCCAGTGTGCAGAGCTTTGCGGTATTGAGCACGGCTTCATGCCCGTGGTTGTTCATGCAGTCGAGAGAGAAGAATACGACGCATGGTATGCCGCGAAGCAGGAGCAGGCGCGGGTTACCAGAGAGATGGCGAACAACGTCGTGACGTTGAGCGAGTCTCTTGAAGCCGGCGAACAGATCTACAGCACCACATGTATTGCTTGTCACCAGCCGAATGGCACGGGCCTTCCGCCTGCCTTCCCTGCTCTCGCGGGAAGCAGCGTCGTAAACGGAGATCTTGAGGCCAACATCAATCTGCTGATCAACGGAGTGCCTGGAACGGCGATGGCTGCGTATGGCCGTCAATTGAGCCCGGTTCAGCTGGCAGCAGTGGTCACCTATATTCGGAATTCCTTCGGCAACACCACGGGTGATCTCGTGCAGCCTGCCGCAGTGAATACACTCATACAAGCAGCACAGTAAAGGACAGCAGAACAAATGAGCGCATCACACGACGATCATCACCACGGTCCCGCGAAAGGCTTGTCGCGCTGGTTGTTTACAACCAACCACAAGGACATCGGTTCTCTTTATCTGTGGTTCAGTTTCGCAATGTTTCTCCTTGGCGGTACGTTCGCCATGGTCATCCGTGCAGAGCTGTTCCAGCCAGGCTTGCAGCTGGTAGAACCCAACTTCTTCAACCAGATGACTACCATGCATGGTCTGGTCATGGTGTTCGGGGCCGTAATGCCCGCATTCGTTGGTCTCGCCAACTGGATGATTCCGATGATGATCGGAGCTCCGGACATGGCGCTTCCACGCATGAACAACTGGAGCTTCTGGATTCTGCCATTCGCTTTCGCGATGCTGTCAGCGACATTGTTCATGGACGCCGGCGCACCGAACTTCGGCTGGACTTTCTACGCTCCACTATCGACGACCTACGCTCCTGAAACGGTGACGTTCTTCATTTTCGCTGTCCACATCATGGGTGCCTCATCCATCATGGGCTCGATCAATATCATTGCCACAGTGCTCAACATGCGCGCACCAGGCATGACCCTGATGAAAATGCCACTGTTCGTCTGGACCTGGTTGATTACCGCATACCTGCTGATTGCCGTAATGCCAGTACTGGCAGGCGTGGTCACCATGATGCTGTTCGACATCCACTTCGGCACCAGCTTCTTCAATGCGGCTGGCGGCGGTGACCCCGTACTGTTCCAGCACGTGTTCTGGTTCTTCGGTCACCCCGAGGTGTACATCATGATTCTGCCGGCATTCGGCGTAGTCTCTGCCATCATCCCGACCTTCGCCCGAAAGCGTCTGTTTGGTTATGACTCAATGGTGTACGCCACTGCGTCGATCGCCTTCCTGTCGTTCATCGTCTGGGCGCACCACATGTTTACAGTTGGTATGCCTATCGCCGGCGAACTGTTCTTCATGTACGCGACAATGCTGATCGCCGTTCCGACGGGTGTGAAGGTGTTCAACTGGGTTGCCACGATGTTCCGTGGTTCCATGACTTTTGAAACGCCGATGCTGT
>CAYWMC010000016.1:0-16933 GCA_964459345.1 uncultured Klebsiella sp.
ACTGCCAGGCATCGTTTTCCCATGTCTCATGACCGAACTCGCCCGGTCGCGGAATCACGTTGAACTTCCACTTGAAGGCCCCTGTCTTCGCGTCGAAGGCCAGGATGTCACCAGGAATATTCTCGATGCGGGACTGGTTGTAGCCCTGCTCGGCCGAATTGCCCACCACCACCACGCCATTGACCACGATGGGTGGCGAAGAGGACGTGACATAGCCCACTTCCTTGGGAATGCCGAAGTAGGGATCGAAGTCGTGGCCAAGATGGGCGAGCAGATCGACAACGCCAGTCTGCGCAAAGCCGTCGATGGGCACGGGAGCGCCAAAGCCCGGCAGCGGCGCGCCGGTGTCGGCGTCCAGCGCCGTCAGGAAGAAGGCCGGACTGATGATGTAGATGACACCCTTGCCATCCACTTCGGCATAGGCCACGCCCTTGCCGTAGTCGGCACGCATGGAGTATTCCCAGCGGAAGGTGTTGGGCTCACGGTAGGACCACAAGGTCTCACCTGTCATCGGGTCCATGGCCACGACATGGCGACGGGGGCCGGCGACGGTGAACAGCTTGCCGTCCACATAGCTCGGGGTGGAGCGCCCGCTGCCGGCAGCAAAGCTCGCGCCATCCCAGACCCAGGCGGCTTTCAGCTCGCCGAAATTCTCCGGGGTGACATTGGTGGCAGGGGTGGAACGGGTGTGGTGGGCGTTGCCCCCCAGGTGTGTCCATTCGACAGTGTCCTGCGCGACGGACAACGAGGTCGCCGCCAGCAGCACAGCTGCCTGCAGCGTTTTCGACAACACTGCCATCAGCGGGAATCGGGTCTTGCGGAGAATCCTGCGGACGGACTGCGGGCCTGCATGCTCTTTTTTCATTGTTGTTATCCTCGGTGAGCAGATCGGATCCAGACTTTCACGGCCCGAGAGTAGCGCGCCGCCAGAGGCATGTCCATGCTGCAAACGCCGGACATGCCTGCCTTGAACGATCAGTTGCCAGAGGGCAGCGGCACGATGCGAAAAGCGGCCTGCTTGCCAAGGACGGCGACAAGCTCCGTGAGCGTCCTGTGCATCTGCTCGCGGAACTGCCACGGGGTATTGACGATCAGCATTCCTGAACCGTGCATTCCGAATTCGACAGCCTGTTCCTGCACTGTCAGCTCCAGCAGCAGCATGTCCGGCAACGCCTCCCGGCCCAGCGCGGAGATCAGCCATTCGCTGTGGTCGCGCTGCTTCGCAAGCCGCGGATACCACAGGGCCAGCACACCTACCGGCCAGCGCCGGTGCAGCTTGGTGAGGGTCTGCTGCACACGCTGGTAATCCTTCTTCTCTTCGTAGGACGGGTCGATCAGGGCCAAGCCGCGACGTGGCTCCGGCGGTGTCAGTGCCAGCAGCCCTTCGAAGGAGTCACGGTGATGCAGACTGACCCGCTTGTCGTGTCCCAGAAAGTGATGCAGCGATTCGATTTCGGCGGGGTGCAGTTCCAGAACATGCAGTCGGTCCTGTGCACGCAACGCACTCTGGATCAGCACTGGCGAACCCGGATAGAAACGCAGCTTGCCCTTGGTGTTGCTGGCGGCCACGCGCTGGACATAGGACGCCAGCAGCGGGTCGGTGACTGGCGTGTCCCACAGCGGCACGATGCCTGACTCGTGTTCGCGATTGGTCTGCGCGTGCTCGTTGAAGAGATCGTAGAGGCCACCGCCACCGTGGGAATCGATGCAGGTAAAGGGTTTGTCCTTCGCAGACAACTTCTGCAGAAGCCCCAGCAAGACAAGATGCTTCAGCACGTCGGCATGATTGCCGGCGTGATAACCGTGACGATAACTGAGCATGGGGGTCTCCGGTGTCTGGCGGCGCTCACTCCCGTGGACGCCGCCAGACGGGTGATCAAACGGGGCGGACGTCGGGCAGGCCGTGCTTGTTGGCGAAATGGGGGTTTGGAGACAGGTAGGACCCCACGATCATGCCAATGAGACCGAGTACCAGACCAACCAGCTGCGGCTCAAAAGGCACGTCCGGAATGAAGATTTCCAGGAACAGCCAGCTGCCCAGACCAAGGGCCATGGACAAGGTGGCGCCCAGATTGCTGGCGCGGGACCAGAACAGGCCGGCTGTCAGCGGGACGAACACACCAGCCAGCGTAATGCGATAGGCGTTCTCCACCATCGCGTGAATGTCCGAGCTGGACAGCACGGCATTGGCAACCACCAGAAGCGTGAATACAAACACTGTATAGCGGGTGTAGCGCAGCAGCTGCTCATCGGTCATGCCTGGCTTGAAATTCTTCAGTACGTTTTCCGTGAATGTCACCGACGGTGCCAGCAGCGTGCTGGAGGCGGTGCTCATGATGACCGAGAGCAAGGCGCCAAAGAACACGGCCTGCAGCCAGAAGGGCATGTGCACCACGACAAACGTGGGCAGTACCAGTTGCGAATCTTCCGCCATCAGCCGGCTGGTGAGCTCCGGGTCCACCATGCTGGCGCTGTAGGCCAGAAACAGCGGGACAGCTGCAAAGAAGAAGTAGGCCACGCCACCCGCCGTCGTGGCCCAGACGGCGACGCTCTCGTTCTTGGACGTATTGACGCGCTGGAACACGTCCTGCTGCGGAATCGAGCCCAGCGCCATGGTGAACAGCGCCGCCATCCAGCCCAGCATGTCCACCAGATCAAGCGTGGGCAGCCAGTTGAACTTGCCCTCCGCCGCCGCCTGACTGATGACGGCGGACATGCCACCGGCCATCTCGCTGGCGCTGCTCGTCACCAGCAGAAGGCCGATGACGATGACGACCATCTGCACGCAGGTGGTCACTGCCACAGACCACATGCCGCCGAAAAGGGTATAGGCCAGCACCACGGCGGCCCCGATCATCATGCCCTGGGTCATCGACACGGTGCCGTCCGACAGAACATTGAACACCAGCCCCAGCGCGGTGACCTGCGCAGACACCCAGCCGAGATAGGACAGCACGATGCAAGTAGACAGCACAAGTTCGGTCTTCTTGTTGTAGCGAATATGGAAGAAGTCGCCGAGGGTCATCAGTTTGAGGCGATAGAGCGGCAGCGCGAACACCAGACCGAACAGCACCAGACAGACAGATGCGCCAAGCGGGTCGGAGATCAGGCCCCGGAACCCTTCATCCAGAAAGGTGGCCGAGATGCCCAGAACAGTCTCTGCCCCGAACCAGGTGGCGAAGACCATGGCCATGACCATGGGCATTGGCAGACTGCGCCCTGCGGTGATGTAGTCGCTGGCGGAATGGACCTTGCGGGAAGCGACAAGTCCGATGGCGATGGAAATGACGAGATAGACGACAACAAGTGCTAGCAGCATGATGGTTCCCGGTCAGTGGTGGACGTTCGGGTCGCATGATAGGAAAACTCTGCGCAAAAATCACCGCCCAGTTTAATTGCGTGCCCTGCGATGCCGCTCCACACTTTCTATGCTAGTGTAGGCGCTCGTCAAACCAAGCCGATACAGAGACTTACGTGGCCATCAACTTCTACAGGAAAATCAAGCGCAGTATTCAGGAAGATGGCCTGATCGTGAGCAGTTCCGGGTTCCTCGTGAACTCCATGGTAGGCAAGATCGACTTTGGCCGGCCGTTGCGAATCCTGGAAATCGGCAGTGGCAAGGGGCCGTTCACGCGCGAGATCATCCGCCGCATGTCGCCCGATTCCCACCTGGATGTTTGCGAAATCAAGAGCGAGTACAACCCCTGGATCCACGCCCTCATCGCCCAGAATCCTGACAAGAACGTGACGCTCTACAATGGCTGCGTCACCGAACTGCTGAACAAGCCCGACTACTACGATGTCATCGTGTCCTCACTGCCTCTGAAGAACTTCGAGCGCATGAAAGACCAGAACGCCTTTCTGTACAGAATCATCCAGGGCTTCAAGTTTGCCCTCAAGGATGGCGGCATCTATCTGCAGTACCAGTACTTTCGCAGCAACAAGGCTGACATCGAGACTGTTTTCGGCAAGGAGATGGACGAGGTGGATTTCGTGCCCCTGAACATCCTGCCAGCCTTCGTCTACAGCATGACCAAGTGATTCGCCAACCGTGAACAAAGAGAAGTTCGAAACCGTCGGCTCCTTCGGGCTGTATCTGTGGCTGGCACTGATTGCAGCCAGTCTGTCCCTGTTTTTCTTCATGCCGGAGCTGTTCGAGCCGCAAAGCATCCGTCAGTTCTTTTCCGACAATCTGGTCAGCGGCCTGGTGGTCTATTTCATCATTTCCACCGTGCGCGGCTTTACCTTGATTCCGTCCACGCCGATCGTGCTGGCAGGGGTGCTGGTGTTCCCGCCCTGGCCGCTGTTTCTGGTGAATCAGGTGGCGGTCTACACCTCTTCTGCCATTCTGTACTACATGACGCGCTACATGCGCTTCGACAACTTCTTCTTCACGCATTACCCCCGGCAGGTCGAGAAACTCATTCTGCTGCTGCGCCAGCGCGAACTGCCGGTGATCAGCCTGTGGGGCTTTGCGCCGTTCATTCCGAGTGACATGATCGTCTGCATCTGCAGCGTGCTGCGCATCAGTGTCTTCAAGACGCTGCTCGGCGTGTCCATCGGCGAGGGCATCATCTGTGCTCTCTACATCTTCGGAGGTTCGGCCGGTCTGGTCGCCCTTCTCAATTATTTTCAGGCCTGAGTCATGCACACCGCTCCCGTATCCACGTCGCACGCCTTCTTCATCACTTGCTCCAAGGGCATTGAGTCCCTGCTGGAAGCGGAACTGCGCGGCTTCGGCATCACCCAGATCAAGCCAAGCGTCGCCGGCGTATTCTGCTCAGCCACGCTCGAATCAGCCTATCGCATCATCGTCTTCTCGCGGCTCTGCAACCGGGTGATCCTGCTGCTGGCCGAAGGGCCAGTCGTGAGTGCGGATGATCTCTACGCCAGCGCCCAGGTGGTTGACTGGCGCGACCATCTGCCGGCAGGGCAGACCTTGTCCATCAGCGCCTCAGGGGGCACGGAGCAGCTGATCCACACGCAGTTCATCGCGCAGAAGATCAAGGACGCCATCGTCGATCAGTTCCGCGCCCATGGCCTGCCAAGACCGGATGTGAATCGCGACGCCCCGGATCTGCTGATCCATGCCGTCATCAAGAAGGATCGGCTCAGCCTGGGGATCGACCTGGCCGGCGCCAGCCTGCACCGGCGCAACTACCGCACCGAGCAGGGCGAGGCGCCCCTGAAGGAAACCCTGGCCGCGGCCTTGCTGATGCGCGCACGCTGGCCACGCACCGACGTGTCCGGACCCATCCTGTGTGATCCTATGTGCGGGTCGGGCACCCTGCTGATCGAGGGCCTGCTGATGGCTCTGGACGTGGCCCCGGGGCTGGTGCGGGACAGCGCCTTGACGCCCTGGCCCCACCATGAGCAGGCCGCCATGGCGCGGGTCCTGACGCAGGCCCGGGAACGCAAGGCGGCAGGCGCTGCCTGGCAGGGCAAGGCCTGGGGCAGTGACAGCGACGAGCGCGCCATTGCCATCGCCCAGCGCAATGCGCGCCGGGCAGGCCTGGACTCGCTGATCGAGTTTCGCGTGAGCCGAATCCAGGATCTGCACCTGCCCGCGGCGCCAACCCTGGTCATCTGCAACCCGCCCTATGCAGAGCGGCTTGGCGAGCAGACCGAAGTCGAGATGCTGTATCAGGATCTGGGGGCCTTCCTGCGCCGCGAGGCACAGGGCGCCGAGGCTGCCATCTTCACCGCCCGCCCGGAGTGGGGAAAGCTGCTGGGCATTCACAGCCACAAGCAGTACGCCCTGTTCAATGGCGCACTGCCCGCCAAGTTGCTGCTGCTGCGGGTTGATGCCGAGTCCATCTACCAGAAGCATGCCCGGGTACAGCACGCGGATGCACCGGCTGCCGAAGAGACGCCTGTCGCGGCACCTTCCCACGAACCTCTCGACCCTGGCGCACAGATGCTGGCCAACCGGCTGCGCAAGAATCTCAAGTCCATCGGGCGCTGGGCGCAGAAGCAGGGGCACATGTGTTACCGCCTGTACGATGCGGACATGCCGGAGTATTCCTTCGCGATTGATTGCTATGGCAGCCATGTGCACATGCAGGAATACAAGGCGCCAGCCACTGTCAGCGAGGAAGATTCGGCCCAGCGCCGTCGCCAGGCTTACCAGGCGCTGTGTCAGGTGATGGCGCAGGAGCTGCAGATACCCGCCTCCCGGATCGTGCTGAAAGTGCGTGAACGGCAGCGCGGCAGCGAGCAGTACCGTCCGACGCAGAAGGAAGGTGAAGACTTCGAGGTGAGCGAGGGCCCAGCCCGCTTCATCGTCAATCTGGAACGCTATCTGGACACCGGCCTCTTTCTGGACCATCGCCCGATCCGTCACTGGATCGGCGAACATGCCAGCGGCACACGCTTCCTCAACCTGTTCTGCTACACAGCCACCGCTACCGTGCATGCGGCTCTGGGGGGCGCTGTGCACTCCACCAGCGTGGACATGTCGCGGACCTATCTGAACTGGGCCGCCCGCAACTTCGAGATCAACACGCTGGATACGCGCCGGCATGTGCTGCTGCAACAGGACTGCATGAAGTTTCTGGAGGATTGCACTGAACAGTTCGACCTGATCTTCCTGGACCCACCCACCTTCTCGAATTCCAAGAACACCGAGAATGTGCTCGACATCCAGCGCGACCACGGCAGCCTGATAGATCAGTGCATGCGCCTGTTGCCGCCGGACGGCCTGCTGATTTTCTCCAACAATCACCGGCGCTTCCGGATGGATGATGCCGTGGGGGAACGCTACCGGGTGCAGGACTGCACAGCGGCAAGTCTGGACAAGGATTTCGAACGCAATCCGCGCATACACCAGACGTGGTTCATCCGGCATTGAGCGCGCTTTGACGCCTTCCCGCATTTTTATCGCGGCGGATGATTGCGTCAGCGCGGCAGCCTGTTTACTCTGAGGCTCCATAACAATAAAAGCACGAGGGTACTCCCGATGCGCATTCGCACTCAGACCATGCAACGCTCCACCATTCTCGGCACTCTGCTTCTGCTGGCCGCCGCAGCGCCTCTGGGCCTGCCCGGTGATGTCAGTGCACAGGGCCCGGGCGACCGTGTCGTCCAGATCCTCGACGAGCCCCGCCATCGCACCATGCACAAGGACGGCGATATCCGTCTTCTGGATGTGCAGATCAATCCTGGCGATCAGACGCTTTATCACACCCACGATGCCGCGATCATGTACACCTTCATCAGCTCCGGCGAAGGGCCATCGGGCGGGCGCATCTCCAGCAACACCGATTACGTGACCGAAAATTTCACGCACCAGGTCAGCAATGAAGGCCCGGGCCTGTTCCGCATCATCGCCCTGACGAATTACGGCCCGCCCATGGCAGCGCTGGACACTGACAGGCCAGATGGCCTGGAGGGCGAGCCGGCCCTGGAAAATCTGTGGTTCCGCTCCTATCGCCTGACACTGGCGCCGGGTGAATCCACCCCTCCCCAGACCCATCACAATCCCAGCGTCGTGGTGCAGGTCACCGACGGCCTGACCCATGTCACCCGCGCCGACGGCATCACTGCCGAGCTTACAGCGATGGGCAGCTGGGCATGGCGCAACCCCCATGCGCCCTATCAGGTCATCAACAAGGGCACTACGCCAGTGGATGTCGTGATCAACGAAGCACGGCGCGCGATGTAAGGTCCGCACCGCAGCCACCCAGGTATTGTCAGCTTTGCAGCAGGCCGGCGCACTCCGCCGGCCAGTAGTTCTGACGGGAGAAACCATGCAGACTTTCAGCAAGACCATTCTGTTTACCGACACCGACGGCCGTGCCCGCTTTCGCTCTGAAGAGATCCCCCTGCCCGAGGGCACCCCTGAAGCCCGGCTGTCTCGATTGTTTGCGGCTCAGGCATTGCAGCTGCGGGAGAGCCCGGTGGGCTTTCGCAGCAGCATGCATTGCACCGGCTCACCGCAGTGGCTGTTCGTGCTCAGCGGCGCCATGGAGATCGGGCTCGCCGATGGCAGTTCACGCATCTTCAGGGCGGGGGAGCATTTCTACTCAGCAGACCTGCTGCCAGCGGGAGCGACGTTTGATCCGGCGGTACACGGTCACTGGAGCAGACAGGTCGGCGATGTGCCGCTTGTCACGCTTTTCGTGAAGGACTGAAGTGCTACGCCTCGTCTGCAGACGGGGCGAGTTCGATCGTGAGTGAAGCGGCGATGCGCTCATGCAGTGCGCGACGATCCTGCGGCGTGGCGCTGGTGTGGACGACATAACCAGCGTCCTGCCCCAGACCTTTGCGCGGATCGATCACATCCCCGCTCTTCACCTTGATGCGAAATTCCTGCACACCCTCTTCGTCCAGCACCCGCGACTTGCCGCGCACGGCAAGCACGACTCCCGCCCCCGGATGCAATACTTCCGCCGCCGCGTAGCACGCCGGATGCTCGGGGAACTGGAACCCTTCGCCCAACTCCATCGCCAGGAACGCTTCCCAGGGATTGAAGTCCCAGGCGTGCTGCAGCGCATTCATGATGTAGCCCCCGGGCGGGCGCAAGGCAATCTCGCCAAACAGTGGGCCTCTGGGCGTCAGGTACACCTCCAGATGGGTCATGCCCCAGCCAATGCCCAGCGCCCCGATGGCGCGCTCATTCAAGGACAGCAGCGTGCGCTCCAGCTCGGGGTCGAATGCGGCAGGCACGAAGTTGCAGTGCCCCTTGTGGTGGTATTGAGTGATGTTGGTGAAGCGGATCCGGCCACGGTCTATGAACGACTCGATACTGGCTTCCGGCGCATCCACGAAGCGCTCCAGGATGGAACTGCCCTGTCGACCGGGCACGTACTGGTCAGGGCTGGACAGAAACTGCAGCCCCTTGCCACCGGAGGATTTGCGGAACTTGCGCACCACCGGCGTGCCGAGCGCGGCAAAGACTTCATGGGGATCAAGGTCTGCGGAGTCTGCCATGAACCGGGTCATGGGAATCCCGAATCCGGCCAGATGCTGCTTCATCAGCAACTTGTCGCGGCAACGCGCACCGGTGATGGTGCTGGACAACCGTGCCCCAAGTTGCCGGCGCGCCACGGAAGCGACCACCACGCCCGCTTCGGTGCCGGCGATGACATGGGTGAAGTGCTGGTCAGGAAATGAGGTGCGAACCTGTTCGCGGATTCTTTCGGGAGAGTGCCAGAGGGGCGACACCACGCTCAGTTGGGAGCCGGCGACGGTAAAGAGGGCTTTCTCCTGCCAGACGGAAAAAGGGATGCCGCGCTGGCGCAGGACATCGATCAGCCCGCGCCGCGGACCTATTACCAATACCCGGTACTGTGTCATGGGAAGCAAGGACCGCTCGGGGCGGACAGCCGATCAGTCGCTCCGGGTGTCTTTCTTGGCCTTCTTGGCGACTTTCTTTTCCTTCATCGTCAAGGCTGGCTTCTTCTTCACTTCCTTCTTGGCATTGCGTTCTTTGGTCATGAGGCTTCTCCTGGTTGACGCCCTGGATCAGGGTGGTGCACTGCCCGGGCACAGTGGCATGCCCGGGCACAGTGGCATGCCCGGGCAGCCGGGTCAATCAACGCTTGACGCGTGATTTGTATTCGCCAGTACGGGTGTCGATCTCGACGAAGTCACCGATCTCGCAGAATGCAGAGACGCTCATTTCCTTGCCACTCTTCAGGCGGGCAGTCTTCATGACCTTGCCGGAAGTGTCGCCACGGGCGGAAGGCTCGGTATAGATGATCTCGCGAGTGATGGTATTGGGCAGGTCGATGGAAATAACCTTGTCGTTGTAGAACACGGCATTGCAGACATCTTCCATACCGTCTTCGATGTAGTCGATCACGGCATCCAGATCGTCCTTCTCAATCTCGATCTGTTCGAATTCGGTATCCACGAACACATACATCGGGTCGGCGAAATAGGAGTAGGTCACTTCCTTCTGTTCCAGGACAACCATCTCGAACTTGTCGTCGGCCTTGTAGACAGTCTCGGTCTGCATGCCATTGAGCAGATTCTTCAGTTTCATCTTGCAGATGGCGGTGTTGCGGCCGGACTTGGTGAACTCGCTCTTCTGCACTTTCCAGGGGGAACCACCGATCATGATGACCTGGCCGGCTCGGACTTCTTGCGCTGTTTTCATGTGTAGGTACTCGAAATTGTAGGGGCAATGGAAACATTGCCGGGTGTTGACCATGCGCTGTCAGCGTGACCGGCTGCGGTAGAACCGCATCAGACTTGCTGCCAGATCCGGCATTTCTGCCAGGTGTTGCTGCCATTTCCTGGCCTGCTGTCGCAGCCCGGGAAGTTGTGGGCGCAGATGATGCCACAGTTCGCCGCAATCTTCACCCAGATTCCAGAACCTCACGAATTGCCGCAAAGCCATGCTGGATGCCGCCTGCGAGGCAGTCTCGTGTTGCGCCAGAGCGCCTTGAAGTGCCAGAAAGGCGTCCAGCTTCTGCAGATGCGTGTGACCCTGCTGTGGATAGATATGCCACAGGAACGGACGGGCAGCCCACTGGGCGCGGACGAAGGAGTCTTCCCCGCGCACGAAATTGAAGTCGCACAGGCTGAGCAACTTGTCGTAGTCGTCCTGCGCCAGAAACGGGATCACGGCAATGCTGAGTGCACCGCGGACGACAATCTCACCTGCACGCAAAAGGGCTGGCTGATCAAGGAAGTGCTGGATACTGGTCAGGCTGCGTCCCTCAGGCACCAGGCAGAGCGTCGGAACCGTGTCCTGAGCCATCGCTGTGAGACAAGCGGGCAAGGACTCACTTTCGTAGGTAAAGAGCGAGACCAGCACCAGATCTTCCGACTGCAAAGCCCCAGCACCCGGCGCCAGCGTCGCGAGCATCTTCTGCCGCTCCTGCTGCTCCTGGCGTTGCCACTGCGCATGGCGCACCAGCAGGTCTGATTCGCGCAACAGCCCCCCCGTGCCAGCAGAAAACCCGGGGAAGAAGAAAGTTTTCTGCACCGGGTCGGCGCGGCCAGGCAGGCTCAGGAGTGAGGCCAGCAAGTGGTGCTCTTCCACCCAGGACTCTGCGCTCAGATACTCCAGATTGACCCAGACAGGCAGGTGTGCCGCCTTGCCCAGCGCCGCGAGCAATGCCTCGGGAAGTGCACAGGCAAAAGCCTCGATGAGCAAGTCACTGCTGACGATGGTACTCAGCTCATGATCCGAAGGCGCCCTGGAGGAAGACCAGGCGCGGACCTCCACCCCTTCGACGCACGCGTCCGGCAAGGTCTCTGCCGAGCGCTGCAGAACCCGCGCAGCGACATCGGGATCGTCAACCCAGAGCGTGACATCCACGCCGTATTCGCGAACGAGCTGACGCGCCAGACGCCAGCAGACGCCGATGTCACCAAAGTTGTCGACGATGGCGCAGAAGATCGAGCAGCGCAGCGGGGCGGCATTCACAGAGTCAGGTCTCGTCCAGGCCGGCTGGAAGCAGCCGCGCAGGTTTACGGGGCGGCAAGAATACCGCAGCCTCTTGTGGAAGGAAATTCAGCGCCGGAATCGGGCCAAGTATGTGATTTTCACGGCAGTTTCCGACCCGGAGCCCAGGCCTCCGAGCTGGATTTTGCGGGGCAGTTGATTTATCCTGCCGCTCCACTTCTCCTGTGCAGACCTGGGACTATGAAACAAAGCGCTATGAAGGCCAACGCCACAACTTCCAAGACAAAAACAAGCAGCACGACGAAATCAGCCAAATCTCACACGTATGTCTACAACTTCGGAAAGCAGACAGACGGTAACGCCAGCATGCGCGAGCTGCTTGGCGGCAAAGGTGCGAATCTTGCGGAGATGGCTGCCATCGGGCTGCCTGTACCACCCGGATTCACCATCAGTACAGAAGTCTGCACGTACTTCTACGCCCATGAGCGCAGCTATCCGCGCGCATTGTCCGGCGATGTGAAGACCGCCATCGGCCTCATCGAAGCACAGATGAAAAAGGTATTCGGCGGCAAGGACAACCCCCTGCTCGTCTCCGTGCGTTCCGGCGCCCGGGACTCCATGCCAGGCATGATGGACACCATTCTCAACCTGGGCCTGAATGACATCACTGTCGAAGGCCTTGCGAGCATCTCCGGCAATCCGCGCTTCGCGTGGGACTGCTACCGTCGCTTCATCCAGATGTATGGCGATGTGGTGATGGGCGTACAGGCAGCCGACGAAGAGTCACACGACCCGTTCCACGAACTGCTCGATGCCCTGAAGAAATCTCTGGGCAAGACCCAGGACAGCGACCTCAACGCCGGCGACCTGCAAGTGCTGGTCGGCCAGTACAAGGAACTGATTCGCAAGCGCACGGGCAAAGCCTTCCCACAGGACGTGTACGAACAGCTCTGGGGCGCCGTGGGCGCAGTGTTCGGTTCCTGGAGGAATGAACGCGCGATTCTGTACCGTCAGCAATATGGCATCCCCGCGGAATGGGGCACAGCCGTGAACGTGCAGGCCATGGTGTTCGGCAATGCAGGCGATGACAGCGCCACTGGCGTTGCGTTTACCCGCGACCCGGCCAATGGCGAAAAAGCGTTCTATGGCGAATATCTGGTGAATGCCCAGGGCGAAGACGTCGTGGCAGGCGTGCGCACACCGAAGCCGATCGCCGCGATGGAAAAGGAATTGCCGGAGAGCTTTGCCGCACTGGAGAAAGTGCGTACCAAACTCGAGAAGCACTTCAAGGATATGCAGGACTTCGAGTTCACCATCGAAAAGGGCCGTCTGTTCATGCTGCAGACGCGCAACGGCAAGCGTACCGGCCTCGCCGCCATTCGCATCGCCGTCGAGATGGTCAAAGAGAAATTGATGGATCAGCGCACGGCGCTGCTGAAGATTCCGGCGGAGTCCGTCGACTCCCTGCTGGTACCGATCTTCGATACCAAGTCGCAGAAAGAAGCGCAGATGATCGGCAAGGGCCTGCCCGCAGGTCCGGGCGCTGCCACTGGCCGCATAGCCTTTACGGCAGCGGCTGCCGAGATCGAATCGCGCAAGGGCAACAAGGTCGTATTGTGCCGCACGGAAACGTCTCCGGATGACCTCAAGGGCATGCTGTACTCCCAGGGCATTCTTACCACACGTGGCGGGGTGTCTTCCCACGCCGCGCTGGTGGCGCGACAACTGGGCAAGGTCTGCGTCTGTGGCGCAGGCGAAGTCACGATCAATTATGAAAGACGCACCTTGAGTGCTGGCGGCGTCGTGCTGCAGGAAGGCGACTACATCTCCATCAATGGCACGACAGGCGCAATCTACAAGGGCCTGATCGAGAGCGCGGACTCCGAAGTGAAACGTGTCCTCGAAGGCGCCATGAAGCCCGAGAAGAGCTACACCTACGAGCTGTTCCAGACCGTCATGGAATGGTCAGACAAGTATCGTCGCCTGCGCATCCGTACCAATGCCGACACACCAGCCATGGCCGAGACTGCGGTGGCCTATGGTGCTGAAGGCATCGGCCTGTGCCGCACAGAGCACATGTTCTTCGAAGGCGATCGCATCGACTACATGCGGCAGATGATTCTGGCCGTGGATCAGGTGCAGCGTCGTGAAGCACTCAAGAAACTGCTGCCATTCCAGCGCAAGGATTTCGTGGGTCTGTTCAAGGCCATGGCCGGACGTCCGGTGACTATTCGTCTGCTTGATCCACCTTTGCACGAATTCCTCCCGCAGGATGACGCCGTACGTCGTCAGCTGGCCGACAAGCTTGGTCTGCCACTGGAATTCGTGATCGAGCGCATCAAGGCACTGCATGAAGAAAACCCGATGCTGGGTTGCCGTGGTTGCCGACTGGGCATTCTGTATCCCGAAATTACCGAGATGCAGGTGCGCGCCGTATTCGAAGCTGCCGCCTCCGTGATGACTGCCAAGAATCCAGTGCCAGTCAATCCCGAGATCATGATTCCGCTGGTGGGCTTCAAGCAGGAACTGGCGGATCAGCTGGCCATCGTGCATCGCGTTGCGAAGGAAGTCATGGAGAAGAATGGCATCCAGATCGACTATCTGGTCGGCACCATGGTGGAAGTGCCACGCGCTGCCATCACAGCCGAAGAGATTGCCGTGCAGGCTGAATTCTTCAGCTTCGGCACCAACGACCTGACGCAGACAACTCTGGGCCTGAGCCGCGACGACATGGGCCTGTTCTATGACGAGTACCAGCGCAAGGAGATCTACAACAAGAACCCCTTCGCCAGCCTCGACCAGACAGGCGTAGGCAAGCTGATGCAGTTCGCCGTGGAGAATGGCCGCAAGTCGCGTCCTGATCTGAAGCTTGGCATCTGCGGCGAACACGCCGGCGACCCGGACTCCATCGAGTTCTGTCACCGTCTCGGTCTGCACTATGTCAGCTGCTCACCGCCCCGCGTGCCCATCGCACGTCTGGCGGCCGCACAGGCTGCGCTGCGCGAGAAGAAGTAAGCAAACAAGAAGAGGCCCCGGACACGTCGATCAAGTGTCCGGGGCCTCTTTGCATTCTACCCCGCGATACTGTCCCAGTTTGCCGCCAGATGCTCGGCGGTGCGCCACGCCAGCGCCTGCGCCGTCAGCGTTGGATTTCTTGCCCCGCTGGTTCCCATCACTGATGCCCCCAGAATGCCCAGATTGGGTGCCTCATGGGCAAAACCGAAGCGATCTGCCACGTTGGTGGCAGGGTCATCCCCCATGCGGGTTCCGCCATAGGCATGCGTGGATGTGCCCATCGCCGACCCCAGTGGCGCGCGGATGATCTGCACGGCCCCAGCCGCGCGGTACCACTCTTCCATCCGGTCCTGCGTGAACGCCGCAATGCGCAATTCGTTCTGGCGAAACTCGGCGGTCACACGGATCACCGGAAGCCCGAGCCGGTCCTTCACAATGGGATCGAGGTCCAGGTAGTTGCCGCGATAGGGCAGTGTGGTCTTCTGGATATAGGAGGTATTGGTCCGGTCGGCGTTTTCCCGGATGAAAGCCTTCCAGCTGGCTCCCCAGTTGGGCACCAGGTCAAAGGTGGACATTTTCGCCGCCGAGATCGGCTTGCGATCCGTATGGGCCCAGAGATTTCCGCCCCCGATGAAGTCCAGATCGCTGTGGTCGAAATTGTCGTCCGCCCATTCATCAATGGCGACACCCTGCGCCGGCAAGCCATACCAGTTGTTCAAGTTCCTGGGGAACAGCGCAAGCACAGGCGCTCCCTGGTGATGGCTGAGATAATGCTGCCCTACCTGACCACTGTTGTTGGCGAGCCCTTCTGGAAACTCCTTCGACCTGGACAGCAGCAGCAGTCGCGAATTCTCGTAAGTGTGGCTGGCCAGCAGCACGGCGTCGGCGGGCTGGAACAGCACCTGATTGCCGCTCAGATACTCCACCCCTGTCACGCGCCCGTCGGCATTGTTGACGATCCTGAGAACCCGCGCGTGCGTGACCACTTTCAGGCGCCCGGACTTCAGCGCTTCCGGAATCGTCGTCACCGCCGTCGAACTCTTGGCCGCCACATGACAGCCACCGCGGTCGCAGAAGCCATGATAGAAGCAGCCGGGCCTGTCGCCGTAGACTTCGGAATTGATGGCTGCTGGCCCCTGGAAAGGATTCCAGCCCAATTTGCGGGCGGCGTCACCCATCATGTCGGTGAATCCGGAACTGCGCAGACCTGGCATGGGATAGGCACGTGACCGCGGCCCTTCGAACGGGTTGCCACCGGCCTGCAGGTTGCCCTGGATATTGCCGGCGTTGCCCGACACCCCAAGGGCGTATTCCACGCGATCATAAAACGGCTCGAGCTCTTCGTAGCCGAACGGCCAGTCTTCAACAGTCGAGTCTTCTGGAATGCGGTTCGCGCCATAGCGGCGAGTAGTCTCGCTGACCGTCTTGAAATCCCAGGGATTAAGCCGCCAGCTCTGTGCCCAGTAATGCAGCGATGTGCCCCCGACGCCGTTCATCATGGGGTGGCCTCCGCCCTGCACCGCCTCGAAATTGATATTCGCGCGAGTGGTCGGGATTTCGTTCTTGGCCTTGGGCACCGCCTGCGGCCAATCGCGGATATTGTTGCGAATTTCGTCCGGCGCGAAATCGCGGGTGCCCATCCAGCCACCCGCCTCCAGTCCGATGACATTCAGGCCGGCATTCACCAGCGGCAGCACTGCCACGCCGCCGACGGCGCCAAGGCCGATCACCACGACGTTTGTTCCTGGCATTTCAGTGGCCATGGGCTGCACCTCCTGCCTGAGTGCCTGTTACCGGGTCCTTGGTGTAGGTGGGCATGTCATAGGCCGACTGGCGGCTGGGGGCAAGTGCGCTGCCCTGTCGAACATCGTCTGTGCTGGACGCGATGCGCACGCCCGGGTAGCCAAGCAGCTCCCAGCCTACGAAGTCTCGATTGCCTCCGTAATAGGGGTCGCTGAATGTCCCTTCGATGGTGTGTGTACGAACGGTATTGAAGAAGCCGGCATTCAACATCGGGTAGTCGGCAATGGCATTGCGCGTCATAGCCTCGATGATGGTGTCCTGCTCGGCAGCAGGCAGGTCGCAGAAGGCAACGCCGCCGCGCTCCATTGCATGGCTGTCCAGCGCGGCAAGCCCGACAGCATACTGTTCACGCGAGGCTGCCATGGCCCCGGTCAGACCCCTGTCAATGAAATGCACCGCGCGGGCCTCATGGGCACCCGGCGTGCCGTCATCGCTGGGGATGATGCGAGAGGCAAAGGCGTCCAGAGCGGCGCTCTCAGCGGCCGTCAGTGTCTCGAAAGCTTCTGCGACAGGGATTCGTGCAGGTGGTGCCAGCTGTGTGGAAGTCTGGGCAATGACTGCTCCGCTGCCTGCCGCCATGAGTGCCGCTCCAGTCAGCCCTGCCCCCTTGAGCAGATCTCTGCGCGAAAGTGCACCCCCGGCCGGAACCTTGTTCTGTGCTTCATTGTTCTTCTTGTTGTTCATTGTGATCCTCGCGATCCTGGTGTCGCGGTGTGCTGCCACCCGGCAGACATCCTTGCGCTACCTTACCAGCAA
>CAYWMC010000017.1:0-3713 GCA_964459345.1 uncultured Klebsiella sp.
AATATCCACGGCGGTATCCTGCACTGGCACGATCAATGATCCTGCGGGGCCTGCGGCTGGCGTGACAGTTTTTCGGTGAGCAGGTAGCTGAACAGGCCCAGCACGATGATGATGCCCGCCACACCAGCCTCCACCGGGCGGTTGATGGTGATGAACACCAGCGTCCACACCATGATGGTGCTGTAGATCAGCGGCGGCAGCGGGTAGGCCCAGGTGCGATAGGACTTTACGCCAGGCACGCGGCCCGCCCCTTCGCGGTGGCGCAAGACGAATATCCCCAGCACGGTAGCCAGAGAGCTCAGACCCAGAATGAAACCCGAGAACACCAGCACCGAGTCGAAGGTGGACGACAGGATGAACAGCACGGCCAGCCCACCCTGTGTATAGACGGCACGGCGCGGCACGCCGCCTGCGTTTGTCACCGCCAGCATCCTGAACAGCCGGAAATCTTCGCCCATCACCTGCAGCACCCGCGGGCCTGCCATCAACATGGCGCTGACCGTGGAAATCAGCAGTGCCGAAAGCACTCCTCCCATCAGCATCGCGCCGGTCGGGCCGAAGGTGTTCTCGGCCACGATCACGCCTGCTTCCACCTTGCCTTCCAGCATGCTCATGGGCACTGCGTACAGGAAGGTGGCATTGAGGGCCAGGTACAGCACGATGACGATGGCGGTGCCGCCGATCAGTACCAGCGGCACTGAGCGCGCCGGGTTCTCGATCTCGCCGGTGATGTAGGTGGCGGCATTCCAGCCGGTGTAGGCATAGTTCACATAGATCAGCGCCACGGCGAAGGCGCTGGAGGCGAGCAGGGCGCCGTCGCCTTCCGAGGGCAGCAGATTGACTGTCTGCGGCGTGCTGACGGTGATGGTGACCATGATGACGAACACGGCAATCAGCATGATCTTGATGATGGTGAACCAGTTCTGCAGGCCACTGCTCGCCTTGTGATTGCGGCCGTGCACGAAGGTGATGAGCACCACCAGCAGCAGCGCGGCCACCTGGCGGTTGATGGGCAGCAGATGTCCGGTGGCCGAGTCCAGATAGGCCGCGAAGGTCATGGCTGCCAGCGCCGTGGGCGCGGCAAAGCCCACCGTGAGCGACACCCAGCCTGAAATGAAGCCCACCGCCGGGTGATACAGCTGACTCAGGAAGTTGTACTCCCCGCCCGAGCGCGGCAAACGGCTGGCCAGTTCCGCATAGGTCAGGGCGCCGCACAGGGCTGAGAGGCCGCCCACCAGCCACAGCATCAGCAGGACGAAGCTGGATTTGATGTCGAGTATCTGGAAGCCGATGCTGGTGAACACGCCGGTGCCCACCATGTTGGCGACGACAACGGCAATGGCGGTGGCGGGGGTATAGCGATGGGTGTCAGGCATGGCGGCGCCCCTTGCCCAGCACATAGACTTCGCGGGAACGCGGGCGCGAGGCGTCGGGCTTGCGCACCACCACTTTGTCGAAATGGGTGCGCAGGGACTTCAGATAGTCCTCATAGCCTTCGCCGTGAAACACCTTGGTGACAAAGTTGCCGCCTGGCTTGAGCACCTGCACGGCCATGTCCAGTGCCAGTTCCACCAGGTACATCGACGAGGCCTGGTCGGCCGCATCCACTCCGCTGATATTGGGCGCCATGTCGGACATCACCAGGTCCACGGCGGCGCCATCGAGCGCGGCGCTGATCTGGTCGAAGACGGTCTGCTCGGTGAAGTCCCCCAGAATGAAGTCCACATGGGGAATCGGGTCCATGGGCAGAATGTCCGAGGCTATCAGCCGGCCCTTGCTGCCCAGCAGGGGGGCCACCACCTGGGACCAGCCGCCGGGGGTCGAGCCCAGGTCAAGCACCACCATGCCGGGGCGCACCAGTTTGTCCTTGTCGATCAGTTCCAGCAGCTTGTAACTGGCGCGCGAGCGGTAGCCATCGATCTGGGCCTTCTTCACCCAGGGGTCGTTGACATGCTCTTCCATCCAGCGATGGCTGCTCTTGGATCTTGCCATTGGCGCTAGTGCTCCTGGGTGGACGCGGTCGGTGGAGCGTTATTCCTGCCTGGAGCCGAAGATCTGGTTGCGGCCGTGGGACTTGGCCCGGTACAGCGCCATGTCGGCCTTTTCGATCAGCAGGTCGATGTTGTCGGAGCTGCCCGAGTCACTGACGCCTCCGCTGAAGCTGCAGTGAAATTCCAGGTCCTTGTGGTGAAAGCCGATGGCCTCGAACTCACTGCGCAGCAGGTCGAGTTTGCGGATGGCATTGGCCTCATCGGAATCGGGCATCACTACCATGTATTCCTCGCCGCCGTAGCGGCCGACGATGTCGGTGGTGCGCAGCGCCCGGCGCAGCAGGTGCGCGAGGGTGGCGATCACGGTGTCCCCGGTGGGGTGTCCGTAGGTGTCATTCACCCGCTTGAACTTGTCGATGTCCAGCATGGCCACGCTGACGGTGGTCTTGTTGCGCCGCGCCCGGGCCAGCTCGTGGCTCAGGCGGTCCTTGATCTCGGTGTGCTTGAACAGGCCCGTCAGGCTGTCGCGGATCATCAGTTCGGCCAGCTGCCGTGCGCGCTTGGCCCGCATCAGGATCATGGCGACGAAGGGGCGCTCGACCACCGGCTTGGTGATGAAGTCGTCGCCGCCGGTTTTCAGCGCGCTCAGCTGCCGGTGGGTATTCTGTTCCCCGGACAGGAAGATGATGGGAATGTGGATCCACTGCTTGTGGAAGCGGATGACCTGCGCCAGTTCCATGCCGCTGCACAGGGGCATGTTCAGGTCGATGATCAGCAGGTCGGGTTTGAATTCGTCGATCACGGTCATGACGTCGGCGGGGTTGGCCATGCACTTGGCCACGATGCCCCAGGTTTCCAGCATGATGCGGTGATGCTCCATGGAGAACACATCGTCATCGATCAGCAGCACCCGATAGGGTGAGCGCGCCTGGTGCTGCATCACGCCCTCAAGACTCGACTCCAGCGCAGGAATACTGACCGGCTTGTTCAGAAAAGACACCACGCCGTGACGGGCCGCGTGCAGCTTTTCCATGAAGCCGGAGTTCTGGCTCACCACCAGGATGGGAATGGAATCCATGCCGTTGTCCTGCATCGCATTGGCTGCGGCTGCCAGGTTCGGGTCGGTGAAGGAGCTGTATTCGGTGTCGATGATCAGGCCGTCGGGGTGATCGCGCAGCGCTGCAGAGGTCAGCAACTGGATGTCGACGAAGGTGGTGACCCGGTAGCCGAAGCTGGACAAGCCAAGCTTGAGCATGTCGCTGGTGGACGGGTCATCTTCCAGCACGTAGAGATGCAGGTTCTCGGGACGGCGCGTGGCGAAGTCGTCTTCCACAAAGGCAGGTTCTGCGGTTTTGGGCTCGACGAGCGCGACGGGCATGTTCACCGCCAGTGTGGCAGCGTCCTGTACCTGTTCCAGCGCCTTGCGGATGCGTTCGGCACTGCGCAGCTGACCGGCCAGCGTGTTGTCCAGGGTGGCTTCCAGTTCCCGCAGCGCCAGGCCTACCTGCTCGTAGCCGAAGGTCAGTGCCGAACCGGCCAGGCGGTGCGTGGTGTCCCGCAGCTGGGTCAGCAGGCTTTGTTCAAGGTTTTCCAGCTCAGGCAGAGTGCTGTGGTGCAGAAGCGCCGCGATCTCGTCGCTGAGACTCTCGTGGTACTGCAGGCGCAGTGCCGCCATTTCCTGCTGCAGAGCAACGTCGATTCGCGGCTGGTGGAGTTCCGGGA
>CAYWMC010000017.1:3723-15759 GCA_964459345.1 uncultured Klebsiella sp.
GCAGGGTGCTGTGATGCAGAAGCGCCGAGATTTCGCCGCTCAGACTCTCGTGATACTGCTGACGCAGGGCAGCCATTTCCTGCTGCAGGCTTTCGCTGTTGCTAGACATTGTGCTGAATCCAGATGCGGTGCAATCGTTCCGACAGAGTCATCGGGTCAAAAGGCTTGATTATCACGTCGCAGGCGCCGAGTGCGCGATACCGCGCGATCTCCTGCTCCTGCACCTTGGCGGTCATGAACACCACCAACACCCTGCCGAGATCCGTCTCCTGCTTGAGTCGCTCCAGCGTTGTCGGCCCGTCCATTTCCGGCATCATCACATCCAGCAGGATCATCTGCGGCGCGAACGCCCCGACCTGCTGCAGTGCCTGTGCACCCCCATTGCAGCTCTGCAGGACAAAGCCGCCGACGCGCTCCAGCGCAACCAGGGTAATGGCACGAATGGCGTCATCATCATCGACGTGCATGATTCGCTGCAGGGCGCTCTGCGGGTGCGGCGGGATGTGAGTGATTGTGATGCCGATAGTCCTGCAACGTAGTAAGAAAGGTCTGGTACGCGGGCAATTCTAGTGCGCCGCAGCGCCGGCAGGCAAGCGCCGCGCATCGTGCGATGCGCCGTCTCACGCTTCACGTGTACAATGCCGGCCACCCATTCCCTCTGCCGGCGTCACCGGCCAGGTGCCTGCCATGATCCGCATCACCGAACTCTCCCTGCCCCTTGGCCATTCTCCCGACACACTGCGCGCCGCCATCCTGACGCGCTTGGGCGTTGCCTCTGCAGAGCTGCTGGATTTCAGCGTCTTCAAACGCAGTTACGATGCCCGCAAGAAGAACAGCGAGATCAGCTTCGTCTACATCCTGGATGTTGCTCTGCGCGATGAAGCGGCGGTGCTCGCGCGTCTGGCCGGTGACCGCCACGTGGCACCGGCGCCCGACACGGCCTACTACCCCGTGGCGCAGGCGCCCGCAGGCTTGCAGGAGCGGCCGCTGATCATCGGCTTCGGGCCCTGCGGCCTGTTCGCCGCGCTGCTGCTGGCGCAGATGGGCTTTCGCCCCATTGTTCTGGAACGCGGCAGGGATGTCCGCCAGCGTACCAAGGACACCTGGGCGCTGTGGCGCAAGAACACGCTGACCCCCGAGTCCAACGTGCAGTTCGGCGAGGGCGGCGCGGGGCTGTTCTCTGACGGCAAGCTGTACAGCCAGATCAAGGACCCGAAGTTCTATGGCCGCAAGGTCATGCATGAGTTCGTCAAGGCCGGGGCGCCCCGGGAGATTCTCTACGTCAGCAAGCCCCATATCGGCACCTTTCGTCTGACGGGCGTGGTGGCGGCGATGCGCGAGGAGATCATCGCGCTGGGCGGCGAGGTGCGTTTCGAAAGCCGGGTCGAGGATCTGCTGCTGGAAGATGGCCGGGTGAGCGGCGTGAGGCTGGCCAGCGGCGAAACGCTGCACAGTCGTTATGTGGTGCTTGCTCTGGGACACAGTTCCCGGGACACCTTCCGCATGCTGCACCGCCGCGGCGTTTTCCTTGAGCCCAAGCCCTTCGCCATCGGCTTTCGCATCGAGCATCCGCAATCCCTCATCGACAAGGCCCGGCTGGGCAAATACGCCGGACATCCCGATCTGGGCGCTGCCGACTACAAGCTGGTGCACCATGCCCGCAATGGCCGCGCCGTCTACAGTTTCTGCATGTGCCCGGGCGGCACCGTGGTGGCAGCCACCTCGGAAGCAGGCCGCGTGGTGACCAATGGCATGAGCCAGTATTCGCGCAACGAGCGCAATGCCAATGCCGGCATCGTGGTGGGCATCAGCCCCGAGCAGGACTTCCCCGGCGGCCCGCTGGCGGGTGTGGAACTGCAGGAGCGCCTGGAGGAACATGCCTTCGCCCTGGGCGGCAGCGACTATTGCGCGCCAGGCCAGCTGGTGGGCGACTTCCTCAGGCGCACGCCATCCCGGGTGCTCGGCAAGGTGCTGCCATCCTACAAGCCGGGCGTGCTGCTGGGCGATCTCGCCAGCGCGCTGCCGGACTACGCCATCGACGCGATCCGCGAAGCCCTGCCCGTGTTCGGCAGGCAGATTCATGGCTTTGATCGCGACGACGCCGTGCTCACCGGCATCGAGACGCGCACTTCCTCGCCGCTGCGCATCACCCGCGACAACGAATCCCTGCAAAGCCTGAACACCCGCGGGCTGTATCCGGCGGGTGAGGGCGCGGGCTATGCCGGCGGCATTCTCTCGGCCGGTGTCGATGGCATCAAGGTGGCCGAGGCCCTGGCGCTGGCCATGCTGGCCGACAACCCACAGGAGGGCACGCGATGAGCCTGAGTCTCGACGAGGTCAAGAAACTGCAGCAGAAGAAGTACCGCAATGAATTCGGCTGGTTCGTGGCGGAAGGTGAGCATCTGGTGCTGGAGCTGCAGAAGGCTGCGCTGCACAAGGCCCCGCTGCGGGCCAGCGAGCTGTATGTGACGCCGGCCTTTGCGGACTGGGAATCGCCCATGCGCAAGCATGTGATCACCGAGAAGCAGATGAGCCAGATCTGCGACACGCACACGCCGCAGGGCATCGTGGCCCTGATTCCGCAGGCGGCCGTGCAGCAGGGCTGGGCGACCCGTCCGCCCGGCGAACGGGCCATCTACCTGCACGAGATCCAGGACCCCGGCAATCTGGGCACCATCCTGCGGACGCTGGCCTGGTTCGGGGGCTTGCGCTGCCTGCTGGGGCCGAACTCGGTGGACCCGTTCAACCCCAAGACCGTGCGCGCGAGCATGGGGGCGCTGTTCCATGTGCCGATCGAGCAGGACGTCCCCCTGGAGTCTCTGCCGGTGAACTACGCGCACCTGGCGTGTCTGGACATGCAGGGCGAGGGACTCGCCACACCCGCCTTCCGCGACAGCACCTGCCTGATCTTCGGCAACGAGGCGCGGGGTGTGCCGCGGGCACAGACGGCGGCGCTGGGGGCCCGGGCCTTCATGATTCCGGGCAGCGGCGCGATCGAGTCGCTGAACCTGGCCGCCGTGGTCAACATGTGTGCCTATGAACTGAGCCGGCCACTCAGTGGCCAGTGATGTGGCCCTGCTCCAGCAGCGCATTGAATTGCGCAATGGGCACGGGCCGCGAGAACAGATAACCCTGAAACAGCTCGCAGCCATGCTGCAGCAGATACTTGCGCTGCACCGGTGTCTCCACGCCCTCGGCGAGCACTTCCATGTCGAGGGTTCTGGCCATGTCGATGATGGTGCGGATGATCGCCGCGTCCTTTTCCTTGATGCCGATGTTGCGCACGAAAGACTGGTCGATCTTCAGCTGGTCCATGGGCAGCGCGCTCAGATAGGCCAGTGACGAGTAGCCCGTTCCAAAATCGTCGATGGCGAAGCGCAGGCCCTGGTCGTTCAGGCGCTCGATGGTGGCACGCGCCAGGTCGATATTGCCCAGCAGCATGGTCTCGGTGAACTCCAGCATGATGCCGCTGACGTCCAGCTGCCGCTGCGCGATCAGCGCCTCCAGCCGGGCAGCGAAGTCGTCGGCATAGAACTGGTCGGCGGTGATGTTGATGCTCAGCTGCAGATGCCGGGTGGCAGGGGCGTCCTGCCACTGGCGCAATTGCCCCAGGCACAGATGCATGATCTCGTCTCCGAGTTTCAGCATCAGCCCGTTGGCCTCGGCCACCGGAATGAAGTCTGCCGGATTCAGCAGGCCGCGCTGCGGATGATTCCAGCGCACCAGGGCCTCGGCGCCCACGATCCTGCCCACCTGATCCAGCTGCGGCTGGAAGTACATCTCGAATTCATGGTGCACCAGGCCCTGGCGCAGATCGGCAAGCAGCTGCGCGCGCTCGCTGACGGCGGTCTGCCAGGCGGGGTCGAAGAAGCTGATGCGGTTGCGGCCAGCCTGCTTGGCCTGAAACAGGGCGATGTCCAGCTGCTTCATCAGTTCCAGAGAATTGCCGCAGACCTCGCCAAACAGCGTGGCGCCGATGCTGCAGGTGCTGTAGTAGCTGCCCTTGTCCAGCCCGTAGGTGTCGTCGAGCCGCGACAGAATGCTCTGCGCCAGCGCCTGCAGTGCCACCGACGCTTCGTCGGCGGTTTCGCCCAGCGCGTGGAAGAGCAGCACGAATTCGTCGCCGCCGTAGCGCGACACCAGGTCGCCGGGTCGCACACTTTGCTGCAGACGGGCGCTGACTTCGGTCAGCAGTGCATCGCCGGCGTCATGACCAAGGGTGTCGTTGATGGTCTTGAAGCTGTCCAGGTCCACCATCAGCAGGCCGCCGAACTGATGGCTTGTCAGGTGCCAGTCCAGCGCATTGTCCAGCTGGTTCTTCAGCCGCTGACGATTGGCCAGGCCGGTAAGGGTGTCGTAATAGGACAGCTTGCTGATGTCTGCTTCGGCTTTCTTGAGATTGCTGATGTCGATGAAGTCACCGACATAATTGCTGATGACGCCTTCGGAGTTGCGCACCGCCGAGATGGTCAATGACTGCGGATAGATCTCGCCGTTCTTGCGGCGGTTCCAGATCTCGCCGTGCCAGACCCCCGACTCGGCAATGCTCTTCCACATGGCCTCGTAATAGCTTCTGTCGAGATAGCCGGAACTGAACATGGCGGGTGTCTGGCCCAGCACTTCGGCCTGGGTGTAGCCCGAGGCCTGCTCGAAGGCGGCGTTGACCCGCAGGATGCGCTTGTCGGCGTCCGTGATCATGATGCCTTCCTGGGAAGAAAACGCCGTGGCGGCAATGCGCAGTTCGGACTCGGTCCGCAGGCGGTCCGTGACGTCCATCACCAGCGAGACTGACAGGCCTTCTTCGGGCACTTCCACATTCTGTGCGGTCACGAAGCGGGTTTCCTGATCGCGACGCGTGACGGGCACGTTCTCCCAGCGCATGCGCTCCGGGTCGCCACTGGCGAAGTCTTCCAGCACCCGGGCCTTCAATCGCTCGCGCTCCACCGGGTCTTCGTATACCACATTCCAGAACGCCTCGGGATTCTTGAGAGCATCCCGCGTGGTGCGGTAGAAGGCCGGGAAGTTGTCGTTCATGTATTCGAAATGCACATGCTCGCCCACGGTATTGATGGCGACGCCCACCGGCAGGTGGTCCAGCGCCGCCTTGAGAATGCGCTGGCTGCGCGCCGAGGCCTTCTGCGCGCGGCGCCGCTGGATGAGCTGATAGAGCTCGCCGCCAAACAACTGCACGGTTCGCACGGCCTCGTCGCCATACTCATAATCGGCATTGCCCACGCCGATCACCATGCGCACCTTGTCGCCTTCCAGCACGGGCACGCTGATCAGGCGGTGCAGCTCGGAATGACCCGGTGGCAGGCCGTGGCGCGTTGCCAGGGTGCTGTAGTCGTTCACCACCACGGGAGCACGCGTGCGGATCGAGTCGGCCCAGATGCCGGCGCTGGCGACAGGGTAATGCTCGTCATAGGCCGCCTTGCAGTAGTGCTGCACGGTGGCCGAGCTCCAGGCCAGCAACTCGATCTCCTGCTGGTCGTCACTGACCATGTGCAGGAAGCCGATCTTGCTGTGGGTGAGTGCCTCGATGGTGTCCATGGCCTTCTGGGCGAGAGTCTGTTCGTCGAGCTGGGCAGATTCCGCCGCCAGCGCCATCAGCTGTGCCATGCGGGCCTCGGAAAGATGGCGCCAGGTGATGTCTCGGGCCACCATGATGTAGTGGCGCTGCTCGCCCGGGCGCTCCAGTGCCGAACCGGAAATCTCGAAGCGGCGCATTCCCGTGGGGACCAGCAGCGAGTACTCGCGGCCGTTGACGCGACCCGTGGTGTCGATGTCCTGCATCGAAAGCGTCCAGCTGGCGACGACTTCGGGGGGCAGCACATCGCGCAGGTTGCGCTTCAGGAACAGCTCCGGGGGCAGCAGCAGATCCCGCTCCCGAGGGTTGGAGTGATAGTCGTGGATGACGCCATCGGCAGAGATCTCGAACACCATGTCGGGCAGGGCGTCCAGCGTCGCCTTGATGCGCGTGCTCAGGGCCTGTACTTCTTCGAAGGGTTCCTTGATCGACGCGTAGATCAGGGCGCGGTGCAGAAAGCCGTAGGCGATGAGTTTGTAAACGTGGCCCAGCAGGTTGTAGAAGTCGGTCACCTGCCGGTAGAACGTGAAGAACACTTCGCTCAGCATCATGATGCAGGCGGCCAGTGCCAGCAGGAGCAGGCGCGTGGCGCGTTCGCGCAGCGCGCGGCGCAGGAACAGGCCGGCGGCAAGCCCGTACAGCGCGATCAGGAGATACTCGAAGGCAATCTTGAAGGGCGTCAGGCCGGTGGTGGCATCGAAGGTGGAAGGCAGCCAGTCCAGACGAAAAAGAATCAGCCAGTAGCTCAGACCGACGCCGGCCAGCGTGCTCAGCAGCAACAGTGACCGGGTGGTCTTCGACAACAGGACGGAGGGGATCAGGGCGACGCAGAGCAGTCCGGTCGCGGCACTCAGCCGGGCGATCAGCCAGAAGGCGATGCCGCGTTCGGGGCTGCCGGGCCCGGCAAAGTCCGGCATGCCGTCGAAGCTGAGCACATGGCCGAAGTCGAGCAGAGCCACTGCCAGAAACGCGCAGCCCAGGGCAAACGAGTGGTAGTTGGTGGCGCCCTGGTACGAGTGCATGCCCAGAATGAAGATCATGCTGGCGATGATGATCGACACCATCTCCATGCCGATATGCAGGGGCAGATACCCCGCGATGGGGCCGAGATCGGGAGGCGTGAACAGGACGGACAATGCGAGCAAGGCTGTCAGAGCCAACACCAGGGTGCGAGCTTCTGTGACCGTGGCCTTGAACTCTCTGTACCGACTTTGAATTGGCATTGTGTCCGGAGTGTAGACCAGTTTTTGTACACGATGGAACCACCAGTGTCAGGCGTTGACATTGCCTGTGCGAGCGTTCATGTTCGGCAGCACCATTCCTGGCGCTGCCCAGGCGCGCTTCAGGACTGGGTTTGCACCCCCCATTTACTCGACTGGAGAGAAGAAGATGTCCAAGAAGTCCCTCGGTACCTCCCGCCACCAGCCTCGTCATTTCCTGCGCCAGGCCCTTGCCGGCGCAATATTCGCGAGCGTTTCGACGCTGGCCCTGGCCCAGGGAGGCGCCGCCGGCCCCGCGGAACACGCTGCTGTGCCGCCTGTCAACAATCTGCCCAACCCTTACGAGACCGTGCGCAACTGGAGCAATCCTCCTGCCGGCCGCACCTGGGGCTCGGTCAGTGCCATCAATATCGATGTGGATGGCCGCCATGTGTGGATCGGCGATCGCTGCGGCGCCAATTCCTGCGCCGGTTCTGATCTCGACCCGATCGTGAAGCTGGACCCTGAAGGCAATGTCGTGGCCAGTTTCGGTGCCGGCCTGATTCTCTGGCCCCACGGCATGGATGTGGACCACGAAGGCAATGTCTGGGTGGTCGATGCCCGTGCCGCCAATGCCCGTGAACTGGAAGCCAATCCCAATGCCGCAGGCAAGGGCAACACGGTTCTCAAGTTCAGCCCGACCGGCGAGCTGTTGCTGACGCTTGGCACCCCGGGCGAGCTGGGCGATCCGCCCACGCACTTCACCGAGCCCAATGACGTGCTTGTCGCTCCCGATGGCAGCATCTTTGTGGCCGAAACCCATGGCGCGCAGTTCCAGGACGCACCCGGCCCCGATTCCAAGAGCCGCGTCTCCAAGTTCGCGCCCGACGGCACCTTCCTGATGAGCTTCGGGGAATGGGGCTTCGAGGACGGTCAGATGCGCTCGCCACACTCCCTGGCGATGGACTCCCAGGGCCGGCTGTTCGTGGCCGACCGGGGCAACCGCCGCATCCAGATCTTCGATCAGCAGGGCACTCACCTGGACACCTGGTACCAGTTCAGCCGCATCAGCGGGCTGTTCATCGACGACAACGACATGCTCTATGCCATCGACTCCGAATCGGATCCGAACTACAACCCGGGCTGGCGCAAGGGCCTGCGGGTGGGCAATGCCCGCACGGGTGAAGTGCTGTACTTCGTGCCCGAGCATGTGTCCGAGCGTGCCTCGGGCATGGGTGGCTATGGCTCCATGGGGGAAGGCGTGACTGTCGATCGCGATGGCAATGTGTACGCCGGCGAAGTCGGGCCGATCCAGGGCGTCACCAAGTTCATTCCACGGCTGATCGACTGAGAGGACGACACCATGGCCGACCTGCGCTTCTACACCAATCCCCAGTCCCGCGGCAGAATCGTGCGCTGGATGCTTGAGGAAACGGGGGCCGCCTATGAGACCACCGTTCTGGAATACGGCACCACGATGAAGAGCCCGGAATACCTTGCCATCAATCCGATGGGCAAGGTGCCGGCGATTGTCCACGGGGGCACGGTGGTGACGGAGGCGGCGGCCATCTGCGCCTATCTGGCAGATCAGTTTCCGGCGGCGCGGCTGGCTCCTGCGCCGACGGATGCCGCGCGCGGCAGCTACTACCGCTGGTTGTTCTACGGGGCGGGGCCGTTGGAGATGGCGGTCACGGTCAAGGCCATGGGCTGGCTGGTGCCACCTGAGCGCCAGGGCATGATGGGTTTCGGAACGCATGAGGCCGTGCTGGATGTGCTCGAGAAGGCTGTGTCGGCGGGGCCCTGGCTGTGCGGTGAGCAGTTCACCGCCGCCGACGTCTACACTGGCTCGGGCCTGCTGTGGGGCATGCAATTCGGAACGCTGGAGAAGCGCCCTGCGTTTGCCGCCTATGCCGCGCGTCTGCAGGCACGACCTGCCGCACAGCGCGCACAGGCTCTGGATGACGCCCTGATCGCAGGTCGTTGACACAAATAATCACATTGTTGATTTAAGTCATGGCGGCAGTTGGCAGGCTCCCTAAACTCGCCGCCATGACTCCTCAGAATCTTCGCCTACAAGACATCAGCGCCGAGCCGGCCCACGCCGACTCGCTACTGTGTGCCGATCAGATCACCGACCTGCTGCGCAAATACGACAGGGCGGGGCCGCGTTACACCTCGTACCCGCCCGCCACGCAGTTCCGCACCACCGGGCCGGAAGACTACCTGCAGGCACTGGCTGAAAGCGCGCCGGACGCCCCGGTGTCGGTCTACATTCACATTCCGTTCTGCCGCTCGCCCTGCTACTACTGCGGGTGCAACAAGATCATCACGCGCAATCGCGATGCCGTGCGGCAGTACCTGAATCATCTGCGCAAGGAAATGGCACTGCTGCGTCTGCAGAGTGTCACTTACAAGCGCCCGGTGACGCAGCTGCATCTGGGGGGCGGCACGCCTACATTCCTGGACAATGCCGAACTCACCGAACTGGTGCATCACACGTCCCACTACTTCAATCTGGTGAATGCGGATTCCCGTGACTACTCCATCGAGATTGATCCGCGCACGGTCGATCGCGCGCGCATCGAGCTGATTCGCGGGCTGGGCTTCAATCGTCTGAGTCTGGGGATTCAGGATTTCGACCCGGCCGTACAGAGAGCCATCAATCGCGAGCAGCGCGTCGAGGATGTGCGTGAACTGGTCGGTCACATTCGTACCCGGGGCTTCAGTTCGCTGAACTTTGATCTGATCTACGGACTGCCGCTGCAGACACTGGACTCCATTCGCATGACCCTCGACAAGGTGATTGCGCTGTCTCCGGATCGCATCAGCTACTACAACTACGCGCATCTGCCGGAGCGCTTCCCCGCCCAGAAGGCGATTCGCAACGAGGATCTGCCGGCCCCGGGCCTGAAGCTGCAGATGCTGACACAGATCATCGACACGCTCACTGACGCGGGCTATCTGCATATCGGCATGGACCATTTCGTCAAGGCAGGCGACTCCCTTGCCGTTGCCCAGGCGGAAGGCAGGCTGTGCCGCAACTTCCAGGGCTACTCCATCGCCAAGGCGCAGGACCTGATTGGTCTGGGGGTGTCGTCCATCAGCAATGTCGGGTCAGTCTTCGCCCAGAATGCCGTGCAGCTTGATCAGTACTACCGTGCGCTGGATGCCAACCAGCTGCCCATTGTCAAAGGCGTGGTGTCTTCCCAGGAAGATGCGCTGCGTCGCGACATCATTCAGCAGCTGAGCTGCTACCGGACGCTGGACATCGGCGCTCTGGAGGCCCGGTACCACTTCAGGTTCGCGGACCATTTCAAGGACGCGCTGCCGGCGCTGAGTCAGTTCGAACAGGATGGACTGATCGAGCGCGATGGGTGGAAGCGCCTGAGTATCAGTGCGCGCGGGAGCCTGCTGCTGCGCAATATCTGCATGGTGTTCGACGCCTATCTGCAGAATACAGGGGTGCTGAAGTCAGTCTTCTCGAGAGCCATTTGACCCTTCCCCGGAAGACTCCGGATTTGCGTTGTGCAGCCAATACACGACGGGCCTTGCCGTGAGCGGCGATTCGACTACAATGCCTCCTCATCCAGCTCCCAACGAAGAAGGCAGCCTCTCCGTGAAATCTTCTGCTACTGACGTTCATGGCCTCGCCAAAGACATCTCCCATGGCCGGAGTTGTCACACCAACCCATCTGTGTCCTGCGGTGATTGCCGGCTGGGCGAGTTGTGTCTGCCTATCGCCCTTGATGCCGCCGAGATATCCCACCTTGACGAGATCGTCAAACGGGGACGCGCACTGAGCAAAGGCGACTATCTCTATCGCGAGGGCGACGAGTTCACTGCGATCTACGCGATTCGTGCGGGCAGCTTCAAGACCTTCAAGACGACGGTGGAAGGGGTGGAGCAGGTCACAGGCCTGTACCTGCCGGGCGAGATTGTCGGCATGGATGGCATCAGCAGCAACCGGCATGGCAGTTCCGCGATGGCGCTGGAAACTGGTTCCTTCTGCGAGATACCCTTTCATCAGCTCGAAGAACTCAGTGCCCGAATTCCCTCCCTGCAGGGTCGCTTCTTCCGCCTCATGGGTCAGGAGATCGTCAAGGATCAACAGATGCTGACCCTGGTCAGCAGCAACGCAGCAGAAGAGCGTGTGGCTGCTCTGTTGCTGAGCATCTCCAGTCGCAATCACCGCCGCAAGCTTTCCCCCACGCAGTTCCGTCTGGCCATGACCCGGGCCGACATCGGCAGCTACCTTGGTGTGACGCTGGAAACCGTGTCGCGCGTATTCAGCCGGTTGCAGAAGCAGAGCATCGTCAAGGTCGACAACAAGGAGATCGAAGTGATCGACATGGCCGGCCTCAAAGCCATCGCCAAGGTCAGTGTCAGCGGCTGCTGAAATACTTCTGTCTGTCTGCATCCAATCGAAGAATGTCTGATTTAGATCAATAGTGCCTTGCGCCTGCTGCAGTAATCTTCTCATCACTGATCTACGGAAATGGGTAGCAGCAAGAAGTAGAGCAGTACTCGTAAATGCAAGCAGTCGTAGTAACGCAGTAAATCGTAAATGGGAAAATTGAAGTCGGTCGTCTAGTAGACTGAGGCCGAAACAAAATGAGAACATTTTGTTTCGGCCTTTTTTTCGCCTTGAATTTCTGTGCCCCGCTCCCCCTGAGGTACACTGCCAGCAACCATTTTTTGCAGGCTCGGGGCAACTCATGAGCGAATCCTCCCTTTCCATCGCTACGCGCTATCGCGCGCAGGGTTTCGTGCATCTGCCCGGCTTCTTCGGCGCTCAGGAACTGACAGCCCTGCATGCAGCCGTGCAGCGTTTCCATGCAGCCTGGATGACCGAGAATTTCGAGCTCTATCGCGCCGGCGCAGTCAACAGTGCCTATCTGACCAGTCCCCGTCATCTTGCTCCTGCAGACCGCGCGCAGCTGTTTCGGTTTGTGGCGCAGACTCGTGTGGGTGAATTGCTTGATCAGATATTCGCGGGGCCGGCTGCATTCATGAACACTCAGTTGTTTTTCAATCCTGCAGACATCGCGCAACGCAACTACTGGCACCGCGACATTCAGTACACCGGCATGTCTGTGGAAGAGCAGCAGCGCGCGCTCGGCAAGAGCAATGTGGTACACCTGCGCGTGGCGCTGCGGCCGGAGCCTGGTCTGGAGCTGGTTCCGGGCACGCACTTGCGCTGGGACACGCCGGAAGAGTTTGCCGTTCGCATGGAGCAGGACGGCCGCAAGC
>CAYWMC010000018.1:0-15641 GCA_964459345.1 uncultured Klebsiella sp.
TGCCCATGAACTTGGCCAGCAGCGCCTGACCAATGGTGTTGTTGATCTTGTGGGCGCCTGTGTGGTTGAGGTCTTCCCTTTTCAGCACGATCTTCGCACCACCGAAATGGGCAGTCAGACGTTCGGCGACATACAGAGGCGATGGCCTGCCAACGTAGTATTTCAGGTCACGGTCGATCTCTGCCCAGAATTCCGGGTTCTTGGACAGGGTGCTGTACACCTGATCCAGCTCTTCGACAGCCGCGATGAGCGTCTCGCCCACAAAAATGCCGCCGTAACGACCGAAATGACCATGGGCATCGGGACCGCTGAAGGGATCAGCGCCCATACCGGCAACTGGACTGCTGACTGCTTGCTCTGGCTTAGTTGGTGACACTGTATACCTCGTCTATGAACTCTCGCATTCTTGCTGAACTCTTGATGCCGGGGGCTGATTCAACGCCGCTGCTGACATCGACGGCCCACGGCTTTACCTGGCGAATGGCACCAGCGACATTGGACGCTTCAAGCCCGCCAGCGAGCACAATCTTGGACTCGGTGCTGGCAACGCAATGTTGTGCTATCGCCCAATCGAATTTCGTGCCCGTTCCCCCGGCTACATTCTTGTCGTAACTATCGAGAAGTATGGCGGAACTTTTTGAAAATCTTGATATTTCAGAGAGAAGGTCCAGCTCGGGGCGGACACGGATGGCCTTCATGTAGGGCAGGCCGAACGACGCGCAGAAGGCTGGTGGCTCGTCACCGTGAAACTGCAGACAATCCAGATGCACGTGCTTGAGAACAAGCTCCACCTCTGCTTCGGTGGGGTTTACAAACAGCCCGACAACATTCACGAACACTGGCAGAGCCTTGCGAATGGAGCCAGCCTTTTCGGCTGTCAGAGCTCTGGAACTGCGCGGGTAGAACACCAGGCCAATGGCATCGGCCCCCAGTTCTGCTGCCTGCAATGCATCTTCTACGCTGGTCAAACCACAGATCTTTACGCGAGTTCGCTGCACATTACCGCCTGATTCTTGAAAAGGCTGCGATTCTATCAAAGATACCGCAGGGAGCCTACGCAATTGGCTGTAAAAATGCCGGCCCGACTGTGCCTGCAGGAAGCCCGAATTCACCTGGATAGCGCACAGCAACCAGATACAAACCGTTGGGGCTGGCAGTCTTTGCAGCAACATTGCGATCCCGAGCCTGCAACACCTCGTGCGCCCATTCCGGCGGGCGTCTGCCACTGCCAATTTCCATCAGAGTACCGGCAATATTGCGCACCATGTGCTGCAGAAAGGCATTTGCTTCAATGTCCAGAACGATGAACCGGTGATGCCGGCGGACACTCAAGCTCATGATATTGCGAAACGGCGTTCGCGACTGACAGCCTGCGGCGCGGAATGACGAGAAATCCTGTTCTCCCAGGAGATACTGCCCGGCCGCATGCATGGCCTGGATATCCAGTATCTCCCGCGTGTGGGTGAGCTGGCCGGCCAAGAGCGCGGGCTCAACAGGGTTGTCGTAGATCACATAGTGGTAACGGCGAGACTGCGCAGAGAAGCGCGCGTGAAAGCTTTGCGGCACTGCCTGAGCCCACAGCACCCGCAAGGAACGTGGCAGCATGCTGTTGGCGCCGCGCAGCCAGGCCTTTGATCCGCGATCCACTGCGCAGTCGAAATGCACAACCTGGCCAGTGCCGTGCACACCGGTATCGGTTCGACCGGCACAGACGAGGGTTACGGGGTGGTTGGCAACGGACGCGAGCGCTGTTTCGAGACGAGCCTGCACGGTAGGCAGCTCAGGACTGCCCTGCCGCTGCCAGCCGTGAAAGGCCGCTCCATCATATTCGACGGCCAGAGCGATGCGATTCGGGTGGGTTGGTGCGACGCTCAAAGCTTGCTCAGAAGGTCCCGGGCATCCATGACTTGATCGTCGTTGCCCTCGCGCAGAACCTCTTCGAGAATTTCGCGGGCGCCAGCACTGTCACCCATTTCGTAATAGGCGCGCGCGAGATCCAGCTTGGTCGCTGCTTCATCAGCGTCTGACAAGTATTCGAAATCGTCATCGTCATTCTCGCTGAACTGAGTTGCAGGCTTCTCAAGGGAATCCAGCAAGGTCTCATCCACGAACTGCAGGTCTTCAAAGTCATCGGCCGGCGCCGCCGCAGTCTCGTGAGTCTGCGCTGCAGGCTGTACTTCGTCCTCGACTGCAAGGTCAAAGATCTCCGCATCGAAGTCAAAGTCTTCCTCATCGTCGGTTTCTGCGTCGGCGACTGGCGCGGCAACTGGCTCCGGTTCGTCTTCCAGGACAGAAAAGTCAAAGTCTACCTCGTTGCCGTCCGGCTCTTCTGCCTGCTCCGGAGAGCTGACGGACGCACCGGGTGCCACCAACTCTGGTTCTTCTTCATCGACGGAAAGGTCGAAATCGAAATCCAGAAGATTGTCTTCGTCATCGTTTGCAGCAGCCGCAGGTGCGGCAGCAGTCAATTCGGGCGCGAACTCGACGGCGCTGCCGGTATCGAATTCGACGCTGGCGACCTCATCATCAGCAGACAGGTCAAAATCAGAGCTCAGAGACAGTGTGTCAGCAGCCTTGTCTGGCGCTGCTGCAACAGGCTCTTCGGTTTCCTGGTCGGCAAAATCAAAATCGATGTCGTCCAGCGCGAATTCGTCGGCGTCATTCGTGTCGGAAGGAGCGACGTCTTGTTCCTGCACTTCCAGTGCCTCGCCCGGCACATCGTCTTCCAGAGTGAATCCCTTGAGGACTTTGGCGTCATCCACTTCAGCACTCGCTTCCATGTCCAGCGACAGCTCAAGATCATCCAGTTCGGCGTCGTCTGCAAACAGAACGTCATCACCCTCGTCCAGGATGTCGTCCTGAACAGAATCCCGCAGTTGCGCACGCAATTCAGCTATGCGGGGTGCAACAGACTCGCCAGCCATGTCACGCAGTTCAGTTTCCTGCAGCTTGAAGCCGACAGCGTCCTGAGAGACCGCGAAGACTTCCAGCAGCTTCAAGCGCAGATCCGTGCGCTCGGGCTGTACCACTATGCTGTCCTGCAGCAGGCTTGTGGCTTCGGGGTAGCGGGACTCTGCAATGAGCGCATCCACCTCTGCCATGAGTGCATCTGCACCATCATCGGCAGGCGCTGCAGGTGTCTGGGTTTCAAGACCGACGGCATCGACGTCACGAAGATCGTCTTCTGCCGAGGCGGCAAGATCGAATATCTCATCGAAATCTTCTGCGGCCGGCGCGTTCTTCGCGGACTCCTGCGAAGTCAACGAGTCCTCTGCCACAAGCGGCATCACTTCGGGCTCGGAGATGCGTGGTTCGCCGGCTATGCCATCCATACCCGCCAGCGCTGCTGCCTGTTCCGCTGCGCGATTGCGCTTGAGCAACATGAACACCAGCAGAGAAATGACCAGTGCGGTGACACCCAGCAAGGCAATGGTGTTGGCCATGAGCGTGTCGAGCAGAATCTGCATGAAGGTACGATCGGGTGCCATCGTAATGACGGTTGGTGCTTCGGCAGTTTCAGCGACCACCGGCGCGCTGGCCAGGGATTCCTGCAGTTGCGCCAGCTCCAGGTCACGCAGCCGGATGATCTCCTGGGCCGACGCAATCTGCTCTTCCAGCAAGCCCAGACGCTCGGTGAGCTCTGCATTCTGCAACGCGGCACGATCGGCCTCTTCGCGCTGCACAGCCAGAACGTCTTCCAGGCTGGCGATACGGGCGTCAAGCTCAGCGCTCTGGCCGCTGGCGGTCTGCGCTCCAGGCTCTGCACTGTCAACACTGACGACACTCAGCTCGCCCCGTGGCGCACCGGACGCATCAGCAGGTGCCGTGGGAGGTGTGCTCAACGGCTGGGTGCTCAGAGGCACATTGCGGCGGTTCTCGAACAACTGATTCTGCCGCGCCACTTCGCCGATCGCCTCTCGCGAACTCAGCGCCCGTATCTGTTCGATATCTGGTATGCGCAGAACCTGTCCGCGGCGAACCATGTTGATGTTGCCGCCGATGAAGGCATCCGTGTTCAGCCGCTGGATAGCCAGCATTGTCTGCTGTACAGACACCGAGCTGTCCGGTCGAACCTGCAGGGCAATGTCCCAGAGGGTGTCATTCGCGTCTGTCGTAATGGAGTCTTGCGCAGCTGGCGCGGCCAGAGGAGTCGACGTTGCTGCCGGTTCAGGCACGGCAGGTGCCGGAGCAGGCACTTCCGGTGCAGGAGTCGCAAGAGCATCGGCTGCTGCGGCGGCGTCCGCATCGGCATCCACCTGATCCACCTGTGCGATCAGATTCGGCGCTGGCTCGATGGTATCTGCAGCGGGTATCTGCGCAGGCTCTTGCGGTGCGGCGAGCCGAACAGGCTCTGAAAAATCACCTGAAGAAGATGGTGCAAGGCTTTGATTTTCAATTGTTTGCTGAGGAGATGACGGAGTCTGGGAGACTTGCTGGACAGGTTGCAGCACGGCGGGTGCCGGAGCATTTCCTGCAAACGCAGGAAGATCCAGAAGCACGGTGTATTCGCTGAGCAGCCGGCCTGTTGGCCACCGCGTTTCCAGCACGAAACTCAGATAGGGCTCGCGAACAGCATCCAGAGTGCTGAGCTGCACGACTGCCTGGGCCCCTGCCGGTTGAACATCGAACTGGATGTTGCCAAGAAAGGCCTCTCGATCGATCGAAAAACGTGCGAAATCACTTTCCGAAGCCAGCTGCACGCTGATTTGATCAGCCCGCACATCACCAAGCTGCAGCAAAGGAATATTGGCACGCAAAGGCTGATTGAGAGCGGATTCAAGCGTGATGTCGCCAAGCCCAAGCGCTTTGGCATTTGCAGCAGCTAACAGCACTATCGAGGTGAAAATCACCACCGGCTTTCTGACCATGATCCGTTCCTTCTTATATGGCTTGTGCGGCTGTCACGCTCTGGGTGCAGGAAGGTTGGGGGCGCCAATCCGGAATTCGGGGCCCGCAAGGCCCCGCAAATCCCGAGAAACACGCTTCAATTACGCGTGCAAGTATTCATTATAAGTAGTCTTTTATCAACACTTCGGCTATCTGCACAGAGTTCAATGCAGCACCTTTTCTCACGTTATCTGACACAATCCACAGATTGAGCCCGTTGGGATGAGAAATATCCGCACGAATTCTGCCGACCAGCACCGCGTCCTTGCCGGCCGAGTCACCCACTGCGGTCGGATATCCCCCTGGCTTGCGCTCATCCATCAGCACCACTCCTGGCGCCCTGGACAGCAGTTCGCGCACTTCTTCCACGCTGATCGGGCTGCGGGTTTCGATGTGTACTGCCTCGGAGTGCGAATAGAACACTGGCACACGTACGCAGGTTGCATTCACGCGAATGGAGTCGTCACCAAGGATCTTCTTGGTCTCCCAGGACATTTTCATCTCTTCCTTGGTATAGCCATTGTCCAGGAATACGTCAATTTGCGGCAGCACGTTGAAGGCGATCTGCTTCGGATAGACCTTGCAGGTGGGCGTTCTGCCATTGAGCAGATCCGCTGTCTGTTTCGCGAGCTCTTCAATGGCCAGTTTGCCGGTGCCGGAAACCGCCTGATAGGTCGCGACGTTGATGCGCTCGATACCAACCTTGTCGTGTATCGGTTTCAGCGCCACCAGCATCTGTATGGTGGAGCAATTCGGATTGGCAATGATGTTGCGATTGGGATAGTCGGCAATCCGCTCCGGATTGACCTCTGGAACCACCAAAGGAATATCGTCTTCGTAGCGGAAATGCGAGGTGTTGTCGATCACGACACACCCTGCACGCCCTGCCTTCTCTGCATAGGCAGCCGAAACACTGCCGCCGGCAGAGAACAAGCCGATTTGCGCCTTGGAGAAATCGAACTCCGCAAGATTCTGCACCGTGACGGGTTTGCCGCGGAACATCACCTTCGTTCCGGCTGAGCGCTCGCTGGCCAGCGCAAACAACTCGCCAACCGGAAACTTGCGCTCTTCAAGAATGCTGATCAGCGTTTCGCCGACCGCACCAGTTGCTCCGACCACTGCCACGTTGTAAGTCTTCATTGCATGCCTTCCTGTCAATTTCCAGATTCGATTTGTTCCGCGCAGACGTCTGTATTACGCCTGTACACCAAAATACCAGGGCGCCGCCGACTTCCAGCGCGATTCAAAAGCCTTGATGTCGCCCGCGTCCTGCAGGGTGAGACCAATATCGTCCAGGCCATTCAGCAGGCAATATTTGCGGAAGCTGTCCACTGCAAAGGGGATGCTGCTGCCATCAGGCTTGACGATGATCTGCTTCTCCAGATCCACCAGAAGTGAATAGCCCGTACTGGCTTCCACCTCGACAAAAAGTTCGTCAACAATTTTTCTATCAATAACAATCGGTAATATTCCATTCTTGAAGCAGTTATTGAAGAAAATATCGGCATAACTCGGCGCAATGATCACACGAAAACCGTAATCATCCAGCGCCCAGGGCGCGTGCTCGCGGCTGGAGCCACAACCAAAATTCTCCCGAGCCAGCAGCACGGAGGCGCCCTTGTAGCGCGGCTTGTTCATCACGAAATCGGGATTCAGCGGACGGCCACTGTTGTCCCGACCCGGCTCACCCTTGTCCATATAACGATGTTCGTCGAACAGATTGACACCAAAACCGCTGCGCTTGATCGACTTGAGGAACTGCTTGGGAATGATGAAGTCCGTGTCGACATTGGCTCTATCCAATGGCATCACCACCCCTGACTGCACTGTGAACTTTCTCATTTATTTCCACCTTTGCTCTTGGAATTCAATAAATTGCGACACTTTCTCAAGCTGGTCTGTCAGAAGTGAACAGGATGTCACGCACATCGACAAAGTGACCATGGATCGCAGCCGCCGCGGCCATGGCCGGGCTTACAAGATGCGTGCGTCCGCCAAAGCCCTGGCGCCCCTCGAAATTGCGATTGGAAGTAGATGCGCAATGCTTGCCTGCACCCAGTTGATCCGCATTCATGGCCAGGCACATGGAGCAGCCAGGTTCACGCCATTCCAGTCCGGCATCCAGGAAAATCTTGTCCAGTCCTTCCGCCTCTGCCTGCTTTTTGACCAGGCCCGAGCCTGGCACCACAAGCGCCATCTCGATATTGGCGGCCACTTTGCGCCCTTTCACGACGGCAGCGGCCGCTCGCAAGTCCTCGATGCGAGAATTTGTGCACGAGCCGATGAAGATGCAGTCCAGCTTGATGTCTGTGATACGGGTGCCTGGCTCCAGGCCCATGTATTTCAGCGCCTGACGCATGTTGTCGCGTCGGCTTGGGTCCAGTTCCTTCTCGGGGTCAGGAATCTCGCCGGTAATCGGCGCCACCATCTCTGGAGATGTACCCCAGGTCACTTGCGGGATGATGTCGGCAGCATCGATCACAACGACGCGATCGAAATGCGCGTCGGCATCGCTGACCAGACCACGCCATGCGGCGGCAGCCTTTTCCCACATGTCGCCCTTTGGCGCGAACGGGCGGCCCTTGATATAGGCCAGCGTCGTTTCATCCACTGCAATCAGGCCTGCGCGTGCGCCTGCCTCAATGGCCATGTTGCAAACGGTCATGCGTCCTTCGACACTCAGTGAACGAATGGCTTCGCCGCCAAACTCAATGGTATAGCCCGTTCCGCCGGCCGTGCCGATCTCGCCGATGATGGCCAGCACGATGTCTTTCGCTGTGACGCCAGGATTCAGTCTGCCATCCACACGGATCAACATGTTCTTCATCTTGGTCTGCAGGAGGCACTGCGTGGCCATGACGTGTTCAACCTCGGATGTGCCGATACCGTGGGCCAATGCACCCAGGGCGCCGTGCGTGGACGTGTGGGAGTCGCCGCAGACGATGGTCATACCCGGCAGAGTAGCGCCCTGCTCCGGCCCCACCACGTGGACGATGCCCTGACGCTCGTCATTCATGTCGAGTTCGAAAATGCCGAACTCCTTGCAATTGTCGTCAAGCGTGGTGACCTGAATGCGCGAGATTGGATCGCGAATGCCTTCAAGCCCTTGTCGGCGCTCCTCGCGGGTCGTCGGGATATTGTGGTCAGGCGTCGCGAAGTTCGCTTCGGCACGCCATGGGCGACGGCCCGCCAGGCGCAGACCTTCGAATGCCTGTGGCGAAGTCACTTCATGGATCAGCTGGCGATCGATATAGATGAGTGCCGTGCCATCGTCGCGCTGCTTTACGAGATGAGAGTCCCAGAGTTTGTCGTACAAGGTTTTACCAGTCATGAGAATTTACCGTTTTAGCTGACACTGAAAGGAGTGGAAAAACTATACTCGCCGATTTTCAATAACCAAAATGAAACTATTTTATTCTTCGAATAACCAATTGGAATCACAAGACCTGGCTCAAATGACAGGCGTCGTCGACACAACGTCCGCATTCTGAGCACGATGACGCAGGAGATGGTCCATCAGCACAATGGCCATCATGGCTTCTGCAATAGGGGTTGCGCGGATGCCAACACAGGGGTCATGGCGACCCGTGGTGATGATCTCGACAGGGTTGCCGTGCACATCAATGGATCTGCCCGGAATGCGAATACTGGACGTGGGCTTCAGGGCGATGCTGGCCAGAATGTCCTGACCAGAGGAGATGCCTCCGAGAATTCCTCCCGCATTGTTGGAGAAGAATCCCTGCGGGCTCATTTCATCGCGATGCTCGGTGCCCTTCTGGGTGATGGAGCCGAAGCCGGCACCAATCTCCACGCCCTTGACGGCATTGATGCTCATCAGGGCATGAGCCAGATCCGCATCCAGCCTGTCGAAGACGGGCTCGCCCAGCCCTACGGGCACACCCGAGGCCACTACATTGATGCGGGCACCAATGGAATTGCCCTCTTTGTTGAGCGCCGCCATGTAAGCTTCCATTTCTGGCACCTTCGCCGCGTCCGGACAGAAGAACGGATTGCGCTCCACTTCGTCCCAGTCGAAAGCTTCGATCCGTATGGGCCCCAGCTGACTCATGTAACCACGCACCTGCACGCCGCAACGCTCCAGCAGGAATTTCTTCGCGATGGCGCCGGCGGCAACACGCATGGCAGTCTCGCGGGCTGATGAGCGTCCACCGCCGCGATAATCGCGAATGCCGTATTTCTGCTGATAGGTGTAGTCAGCATGGGCCGGCCGGAACTGCTCGGCAATCCTGCCGTAGTCCTTGGAGCGCTGATCTGTATTCTCGATCAGCAGACCGATGGGAGTTCCAGTGGTACGGCCTTCGAATACGCCGGAGAGAATACGGACTTCATCCGCTTCCTGACGTTGGGTGGTGAAACGCGATGTGCCGGGCTTGCGACGATCCAGATCTCTCTGCAGGTCTTCAACGCTCAGCGCCATGCCGGGCGGACACCCGTCCACGATGCAACCAAGCGCCGGACCATGGCTTTCGCCAAAGCTGGTGACCGTGAACAGCTTGCCAATCGAATTTCCAGACATGCGTCACCTGTGAGTGAATGAATGAATGTCGCGCCCTGCCAGGGCGTCCTGAAAGGCGGCGAATTGTACACCAACATCTTGGGTGTTACGAATCATCACAGGCGCAGAGCTTCAGACGAAGTGCTCACGATAGTCCAGCAATTGCCGACGCGTCAGCAGACAAATACCCTCGCCGCCGTTGGCAAACTCCAGCCACAACAGCGGGACTTGTGGCAGCCGGTCAGCCAGAGCCTCGCGGGAGTAGCCAACCTCCAGTATCAGCACGCCTTCTGGAGTCAGCCAGTCAGAGGCCTCGCGAAGAATCCGCAGCGGGATTTCCAGCCCATCGTCTGCGGACACAAGCCCGAGAGAGGGCTCGTGCCGGTACTCGGCTGGAAGCTCATCGACCTCTTCCTGCGAGACATAGGGGGGATTCGTGACAATCAGGTCATAGGGGGACGCCAGACCGGCAAAGAGATCCGAGTGCAGCACCTGTGCCCGCGCCTGCAAACCATGGCGCTCCACGTTCCTGCGCGCCAGCGCCAGGGCACTTTCGGAGATATCCGCCAGATCAACGCGGGCTTCCGGAAAGACCAATGCGCTAGCAATGCCGATACAACCGCTGCCGGTGCAAAGATCCAGAATGCGTTCAGGGTCACGGGGCAGCAACGTGGCAAACTGCTGTTGAATCAACTCGGCGATGGGCGATCTTGGGACAAGCACCTCTTCGCTGACCTCGAATGGCAAGCCTGCAAACCAAGCCTCGCCCACCAGATAAGCCACAGGGACGCGCTCCTCGATGCGACGTCGCACAAGGGCCTCGACACGAGCCAGCTCATCCTGGTCAATCGGTCGGGACATGATCTCGTCAGCACTGTCGAATGGAATCCGCAACGCGCAGAACACCAGATAAACCGCTTCGTCCCAGGCATTGTCGGTGCCATGACCAAAGAACAGTTCGGCCTGCTCAAAGCGGCCGGCTACCTCATCCAGGAGCTCCCCGAGGCTTGGCAATTCAGTATTCATCTACCCTGTCTTCCCTTGAATTACAGTCCAGAAATCACTTTACCAGGCACGGCTGTGTATCGTACGGTAGGCGCCTCTTCAACAGCCAGGACATCTGCAGCACACCATGAGCGACACAATGGAAAAGGCCTACCGGGACATCATCGCAGCCATCGGCGAGGACCTGACACGCCCCGGCCTTGCCGAAACGCCGAGAAGAGCCGCCAAAGCCATGGAATTTCTGATGCGCGGCTATCGTCAGAACATCGACGAAGTGATCAACAATGCGCTGTTCCCGTCGGCCTCGGAAGAGATGGTCATTGTGAAGAACATCGAACTGTATTCCATGTGCGAGCACCACATGCTGCCCTTCATCGGCAAATGCCATGTCGCCTATATTCCGCGAGGCAAGGTGATCGGCCTGTCCAAGATTGCCCGCATTGTGGACATCTTTGCCCGCCGCATGCAGATTCAGGAAAACCTGACCAAGGAAATCGCCGAGACCATCGTCAGCAAGACAGGCGCGTCAGGAGCCGCTGTCATCATCGAAGCCCAGCACATGTGCATGATGATGCGCGGCGTTGAGAAGCAGAACTCTGTGATGACCACGTCCTGCATGCTGGGCGCCTTCCGCAACAGTCAGAGCACCCGCAATGAATTCCTCTCGCTGATCAGCAAGTAAGCCTCATTCACTCAGGACAATCTCGACGCGATCCGAGCACGGCGCCTGCGCGCAGACCGGGGACAATGGTCCCACTCCCTCTCCCCGCAGCCGCGCGGCATTCACGCCAGCCTGCTGCAGTTGCTCGACAACCTGTCCGGCTCTCTGCCGTGAACGCTCCAGAAGCACGTCGATATCATCCGTGCCCCGCAGATGCGCCACCACGTACACCTGAAGCTGCGGCGCAAGTTGCAGTGCCTGCGCCACGAGTGCCAGACCATCGGCTTCCAGCAAGGCATCCTGATCATCAAAACTGATGCCGCGCACTATCACACTGCCGTCCTGCTGCAGCCGCTCCATGAGGGCCGCCGGCGTCTCAGGCACCTCGAGGGGGTCGGCCAAGGCGACATCGACGATGTCCAGATGGGCATACACGCTGCGATTCCCGCGGGTAATGACGTACAACACGTAATAGCGGGTGCTTTCGCCGGCTGCGTTGGTATCAGCCAGAGCGGCATAGAACTGTTCCTGTTCGGGACCATACAACACGCGGTTGCCCAGAATGTCGTTCGCCCAGAAATTGCTGCTGCCGCAGGCACGCCCCTGGCAACGAAACAATTCGGTATTGTCTGGCGTGACGCTGCGCAGGAAATGTTCGAACACTTCCGCACCACTGAAGCCGCCTGGAATCTGGTAAGTGATGCGGGTGAGAGAGCCCGGAATACGCTCCTCTCTGCCGGCAGTTACACGACCGTTCACGCGCTGCAGTCGTCCCAACGCCAGTCGGTAATTGCTGTCCGGCTGGACGCTGTACTGCGCAATGACGGAACCGGGAAACCGGGAAATGCCGGGGTAGTCGACCGCCCCGGCGGCATCGCCCGCGCTCTGTGCCCAGGCAACAGACATCAGGAGCAACGGCACCATCAGGACGCTCAGGAAGACAGCTTGCCAGCGCACGGCGTCATTCGCCATCGGAGGAGGAACTGCTCTTGCTGCTGCGGGCAGTCGAGGCACGTTTGCGTGGGCGCTTGGTCGCTGAATTGGCGTCCGTGGCGGCAACCTGAGTATCACCCTCGGGAATATGCACTTCCACATCCTGATCAAACCCTTCCTCTGCAGCATGGTCTCCTGACTGCGGCAACTCATCACCGCCTGGGAATGGGGCAAAGGGAAATGGCTTGAACTCGCTGTTGTACGTCAGGAAGTCCAGAACCTGGTGTACATACAGGGTCAGGCCGGCCCCGAGTTCGCGCAGATTGCGATTGTCAGTGCCGGTCAGCAGACCAAAAAGCGCCTGGGCGACGATCAGCAGCGTGAGAATCATCCCGGCCAGATAGAGTGCTATCGCCAGCGCGATCATGAATGCTATGCGAAACCACTGCGTGGGTTGCTTCAGGTTCTCAACGATATCCTCTGACATGATTACTCCTTGAGATTCAATGTCTTGGTCTGATTGGCTTCGTATTCCACATCCAGCGCCTGCTCTCCGAGCATCAATGACGCCACGATCTGCCGGACGGAATTGCCCTTGTAGATGATCTGATACAGTCCATTCACCAGAGGCATGTAGACCCCCAGTTCATCGGCTTTTTCCTTGACCAGCTTCAGGGTATTCACCCCTTCAGCCACCTGACCGACTTCCACAACGGCTTCTTCGATGGACTTGCCCTGCCCGAGGGCAAAGCCTATCCGGAAATTGCGACTCAATGGTGACGAACAGGTCACTACCAGATCGCCAACACCTGACAGCCCAAGGAACGTCATCGGGTCTGCGCCAAGCTTTCTGCCGAAACGTGCCATCTCTGTCAGGCTGCGCGTGACCAGCATGCTGTTGGTGTTGTGACCCATGCCCATGGCCGATGCCAGTCCGGCGATGATGGCGTAAATGTTCTTCAGCGCCCCGCCCAGTTCCACGCCGAACATATCATCATTCGTGTAGACGCGAAAATATTCGGACTTGAGGATGCGCTGCACTGTTTCCCGTACAGACACATGGGCACTGGCAATCACGGTACCGGTCAGGTTGCGCGCTGCGATCTCCTTGGCGAGATTGGGTCCACTCATCACGCCAATGCGTGATGTGGGTGACTCTTCCCTGAGAATCTCGCTCATCAGCTTGAAGCTCCCCGCCTCAATGCCCTTGGTGGTGCTGACGAGAATGGCGTCATCAGGCGCCCACTGCAGCATGTCCCTGACCACTGTTCGGAAGTAGGCGCTGGGCACCGCCACGAAGATCACTTCGCTGTCCTGAACGGCGGCCTGCATGTCGTGGTAGGCGCGCACATTGTCGTGCAACTTGTATCCCGGCAGATATTGCGAGTTCTCGTGGGTGCGATTGACTTCCTCGACCAGTGCCTCGCTGCGCATCCAGAAATTCACGCGATAACCATTCTGCGCAATGATGTTGGCGATGACCGTACCGAAACTGCCGCCCCCCAGGACAGCTATGCTGCGCGTGTTCGGATCCATCAGAAGACTCGATTCAGACCATCGAGGGCGGCAATGCGATACGCCTCGGCCATGGTGGGGTAATTGAAAGTGGTATCCAGGAAGTAGCGCATGGTATTGGCCTTGCCTTCCTGCAGCATGATGGCCTGACCGATGTGCACGATCTCCGATGCCTGGTCTCCGAAGCAGTGAATGCCCAGTATTTCCAACGTATCGAAGTGGAACAGTATCTTGAGCATGCCCACCTGTTCGCCAGTAATCAGCCCGCGGGCAGTGTTCTTGAAGAAGGCCTTGCCTACTTCGTAAGGCACTTTTTCATTGGTCAGTTCACGCTCTGTCTTGCCGAGCGTGCTGATCTCCGGAATGGTGTAGATGCCCGAGGCGAAGCGGTCTATCTGCACACAGGCATCCGGGTCGACGATGGCATTGGACGCGGCACGGCCCTGATCGTAGGAGACACTCGCCAGTGACGGCCAGCCAACGACGTCGCCGGCGGCATAAATATTGTCCACTGCAGTGCGATAGCGACTGTCGATCTCCAACTGCCCACGGGAGTTCGGTGTCAGCCCGATCGCTGCAAGGTTCAACTGATCGGTGTTGCCTGTGCGGCCATTGGCCCACAGCACAATATCGCTCTTGATGCGCTTGCCTGATTTCAGATGCGTGACAACATGAGTGTCGAAGTACTCCAGCCTGTCATATTCCTCGTTGTGCCGGCTGCGGACGCCGGCATTGCGCAAGTGGTAGCTCAGGGCATCCGAGATTTCCCAATCCAGGAAGGACAACAGGGTATTGGCTGGGTTGATCAGTTCGACCTTGGCACCCAGACCGCCAAATATGGACGCATACTCGCAACCAATCACACCGGCACCAATTACCGTCACTTTGCGGGGCGAGTGGTCAAGCTGAAGAATCGTGTCGCTGTCGAAAATCCGGGGATGCGTAAAGTCGACGCTGTCCGGCCGGTATGGACGCGAACCAGTGGCAATGATGAAGTGTTCAGCGGACAGCAGCGGGCCGCGGCTGCCCAGTCGCACCGTGTGTTGATCCACAAAGCTGGCCACACCCTGCACGATGTCGATGCCGTTCTTTTCGTAGTAGGCACTGCGCAGATAGACCTGCTCGTCAATCACCCGCGCTGCGTGACGCATGATGTCCTGAAAACAGGGTTTGCGCAGCGTGGCGAATTCCCGCAACAGAGGATTGCTGCTGAACTGCATGACCTGCTTGACGGACTGGCGCAGCGCCTTGGAGGGAATCGTGCCGAGGTGGGTGCAATTGCCGCCGACTTTCTCGCGGTCGGAGATCACTGCCACGCGCTTGCCCTTCTTCGCAGCATTCATGGCGGCGGACTCGCCAGCCGGGCCGCTGCCAATCACTATGATGTCGTACTGCTTCTTCTGCTTCAAAACTACTCGCCCTCAGGTGATTATCGCGCCGATTCTTCGCACTTGGCGGGGTTGCCGCCGCACACGGTGCAACTGCTTTCGCCACTGCCATTGTTCAAGCCGCCGCACGAGCCTTTGAGTGGCTTGCGACCGAACATGACGCCAATCGCCATTCCTGCCACAACCAGCAGAAGCAGTACAAATGTCCCAATCAGTGTCGCCATGGCATTACTCTCCGGGTTGCAGATAGTGGTCGAAACGGGAAGTGTGACGATCTACGAAAACGCCCCTGGCTTCATCCCTGGTGATGAAGTACACCGCCAGATCAAGAGACTCCGCAAGCGCAAATCCCCTGTCAGCGCCCATCACCATGAAGGCCGTTGCCAACGCGTCAGCGCGGGCGGCGGTCTGGTCAATTACATAAACGCCGGCGAGGTTGTTGGTCACAGGCCTGCCAGTCTGCGGATCGATCTCATGGGAGTAATGTACACCGTCTGCCTCGAAATAGTTGCGATAATCCCCCGAGCCTGCCACTGCTATCGATTCGCCCTGGGCATAAAAAATATTGTGCACCTGTGGCGCGGTATCGACCGGCTTCTCGATAGCTGGCACCCAGCTCTCATTGCCCGGCTTGTAGCCGCGAATACGCAGCTCCCCTCCGATCTCGATGAAATAGCTGTGAATGCCCAGCGCATCCAGATAGTCGGCGACCTTGTCCACGACGTAGCCCTTGGCA
>CAYWMC010000019.1:0-15455 GCA_964459345.1 uncultured Klebsiella sp.
CGGCCGCGGCCGTCATACAGCAGCACGATACGCACCGGATTCGTAGGATCGGAATACATCTGAGCAGCCTGCTGTGTGTGCATGGTGTGCCTGCATCTTGTCGAGGTGAGAACGGGGAGGGCGCGCCGCATGCCGCAGTCCCGAAGGTGTTCGAAGCGGCGCTATTATAGCTGTGCGAATAGTCTGCCGCCTACCCGTCACTTCCCGGGTCAGACATTGCCGTAGAGTTCGCGCTCGCCCAGCCAGCGGCGAATCAGAGGCTCGACATGGGAAGGGTAGTCGTGCAGCAGGGTATCCGCAGTTTCCCGCACCTGTTCCAGCATGCCGGCGTCGCGGACGAGGTCGGCAATGCGAAAGCTCATCAGCCCCGTCTGCTGCGTGCCGAGCACCTGGCCTGGGCCACGCAGTTCGAGATCCTTCTCGGCGATCAGGAAGCCGTCGGTGCTGTCCCTGAGGATGCTCAGCCGCTGTTGCGCCAGTGCCGACAGCGGTGACTGGTAGAGCAGCACACAATGACTCGCCACCGCGCCACGACCCACCCGGCCCCGCAGCTGATGGAGCTGGGCCAGTCCGAGCCGCTCGGGATTCTCGATGATCATCAGGCTGGCATTGGGCACGTCGACGCCCACCTCGATTACCGTGGTGGCCACCAGCAGCTGCAGGTCTCCCGCCTTGAAGGCGTCCATGACGGCGGACTTGTCCCGTGGCTTCATGCGGCCGTGCACCAGACCGATGGCGAGGTCTGGCAGCTGCACACGCAGGGCCTCGGCGGTGGCTTCTGCCGCCTGACATTGCAGCGCCTCGGATTCTTCGATCAGTGTGCACACCCAGTAAGCCTGTGCCCCCTCGGTGCAGGCGTGATGTATGCGCGTGATGATCTCGGCGCGCCGCGTGCTGGAGATGGTCAGCGTGTTGACGGCCGTGCGCCCGGGCGGCAGCTCGTCGATGACACTGCAGTCCAGGTCGGCATAGGCACTCATCGCCAGCGTGCGCGGGATCGGCGTGGCGGTCATCACCAGCTGATGCGGAACGTGGGTGCCCGAGGCGCCCTTCTCCCGCAGCGCGAGCCGCTGATGCACCCCGAAGCGGTGCTGCTCGTCGATGATGATCAGCCCCAGTTTCGCAAAGTGCACATGCTCCTGAAACAGCGCATGGGTGCCCACTACGACGTGTGCCTCGCCGCTGGCCACGAGCTGCAGCTGGGCGTCGCGCTGGCGCCCCTTGATCTTGCCGCTGAGCCAGCCGATGCGCAGGCCGAGGGGCTCCAGCCAGCGCGAGAAATTCAGATAATGCTGCTCGGCCAGCAGCTCGGTCGGCGCCATCACGGCGGCCTGAAAGCCGCTCTCCACAGCCTGCAGTGCAGCCAGGGCAGCGACCAGTGTCTTGCCAGAACCCACGTCGCCCTGCAGCAGGCGCAGCATCGGACGGCCGCCGCGCAGGTCGGTCAGAATCTCCCGTGTCACGCGCCCCTGTGCAGCTGTTGGTTTGAAAGGCAGCGCTGCGAGGAAGGCGGAGCGCAGCGCACCCTGCCCGCCGAGCACTGGCGCGCTCAGTTGATCTGCCTGTTCGCGCAGACGCCGCAGACACAGCCGATGGCTGAGCAGCTCTTCGAATGCGAGTCGGCGCTGCGCGGGGTGCTGTCCTGCAGACAGGCTGTGCAGCGTCGAGTGCAGAACGCCACTGACCGGCGGCCTGTGCAGGAACAGCAGGGCTTCACTGAGGGAGGCGAAGCCCAGCTCTCTGCGCAGTGGCTCGGGAATCCAGTCGGTGAGTGTCATGGAATCCGTGAGCAGGGTCAGGGCCTGTTCCACCAGGCTGCGCAGCCGCGCCTGCTGCAGACCTTCCGTCACCGGATACACCGGCGTCAGACGGGATTCCAGCGGTGCAGCAACCTCGCCCCTGAGCACCTGGTACTCCGGGTGGTAGAGCTCGGGGCCGGTCTTGCCGCCCCGCACTTCGCCATAGCAGCGCACCAGCACGCCTGGTGTCAGGGCGTTCTTCTGTGCGGCACTGAAGTGGTAGAAGCGCAGGGTGATGATGCCGGTGGCATCCTTGATGCGGCACAACAGACTGCGGCGGCGGCCGAAGGTGATCTCGCAGCCCAGCACCTGGCCCTCCAGCAGCAGCTCACTGCCGATGCGGCTGGCGGCTATGGGGCTGATGCGGGTGCGGTCCTGATAACGCAGGGGCAGATGGAACAGCAGGTCCTGCAGCGTGTGCAGGTGCAACGCGGAGAGTCGCGCAGCAACGCCGGGGCCGACGCCTTTGAGGACGGTCAGCGGGGCAAGCTCGGCGGTCATCGGCAGCGACTCAGAGCGTGCCGGGGGCCGCCATGATCGCCTCGATCTCGATCGCCACACCGCGGGGAAGCGCTGCCACCTGCACGGTGGAGCGGGCGGGATAGGGGGCGTCGAAGTAGCGTTTCATGGTCTCGTTGACGGTGGCGAAATCGGCAAGGTCCGTCAGGAAGATGGTCAGCTTGATGATGTCCTGCAGCGAGCCGCCGGCTGCCTTTGCCACGGCACTCATGTTCTCGAGGACGCGCACCGACTGCACTTCGATTCCGCCCGTCACCACGTCCATGGTTTCAGGGTCCAGGGGAATCTGCCCGGAGAAGAACACCAGATCGCCATGGCGTACGGCCTGGGAATAGGGGCCGATGGCCGCAGGGGCGCTGGTGGTGCTGATGATCTGTTCTGGTGCCACGATGAAATCCTTGCCTGCAAAGTGTGTGAGGGTGGTGGGTGATTGTCAGGTTCTGGCGGGCTTGGCCATCTTGCGGCTCTTCACGCGCGAGACCTTGCTGACGGGCTTGATCAAGCGGATGCGCTTCATGACGCGGGCCAGGTGTATGCGATTGCGCACGTTCAGCGACAGATTGACGATGCTGAAGCGGGCATCGCGCTCGACCGTGCTGATCTTCTCGATGTTGGCCTCGGCGCCCGTGATGGTGGTGGCCAGCTTGGCGATGATGCCTCGCTCGTTTTCCAGTTCCACGCGGATCTCGACGGCGAACTCGCCCTCGACGTTCGGGTCCCAGCGCACGGACACGCATTTCTCGGGATTGCTGCGGATCTCGGCGATGTTGTTGCAGCTCTCGGTGTGAATCACCATGCCGCGGCCGGAACTGATGTGGCCGATGATGGGGTCGCCGGGAATCGGATGACAACACTTCGCAAAACTCATCACCATGCCTTCCGAACCACGGATCGCCAGTGAGGTCTGCTTGCTGTCGCGACCGAATTCGGAGGCCAGTTCAGTTTCGGCATGACCTGGCACCATGAGTCTTGCCACCACGTGGGCCATGCGATTGCCCAGGCCGATGTCTTCCAGCACGTTGTCCAGTTCAGGGCTGTTGGTCTGCAACAGCGCGACCTTGATCTGGGCCGGCGGAATCTTTTCGAGCTGCGTGCCGAAACTGCCAAGCACCTTGTTCAGCAGGCGTCGGCCGAGCGCGACGGATTCCGAATGACGCTGGTTCTTCAGGAAGTGGCGGATGTTGCTGCGCGCCTTGCCAGTTACTACAAAACTCAGCCACGCCGGATTGGGCTGGGTGCCCGGTGCGGTGATGATCTCCACCGTCTGACCACTCTCCAGCGGTTCGCTCAAAGGGGCCAGACGTCTGCTGATGCGGCAGGCTACGCAGGAATTGCCGACATCGGTGTGTACCGCGTAGGCAAAGTCCACGGCAGTGGAGCCGGCCGGCAGCTCCATGATCGTGCCCTTGGGCGTGAACACATAGATTTCATCGGGGAACAGATCGATCTTGACGTTCTCGATGAACTCCATCGAATTGCCAGCGTTCTGCTGCATCTCCAGCAGGCCGTTCACCCACTGACGCGCGCGCACGTGCGCATTGCTGGGCGTATTGTCGTGGGACTTGTAGAGCCAGTGGGCCGCGATGCCGTTGTTGGCCATGGCCTCCATTTCTTCGGTGCGGATCTGGATCTCGATGGGCACGCCATGCATGCCGAACAAGGTGGTGTGCAGCGACTGGTAGCCATTGGCCTTGGGAATCGCGATGTAGTCCTTGAAGCGGCCAGGCACCGGTTTGTAGAGATTGTGCACGGCGCCGAGCACGCGGTAACAGGTGTCGACCTTGTCCACCACGATGCGGAACGCATACACGTCCATGATCTCGGAGAAGGATTTGCGCTTGGAGCGCATCTTCTCGTAGATGCTGTACAGGTGTTTTTCCCGGCCGAAGATCCGCCCGGGCATGCCTTCACGCAGCAGGCAGGCTTCCAGCGCTGTCTGGATCTGTTTGACGATTTCCTTGCGGTTGCCGCGGATGCTTTTCACGGCGGCATTGATGCGACGGGCGCGGATGGGGTAGAGCGCGTCGAAGCCCAGCTCCTCGAATTCGATGCGGATTGAATTCATGCCCAGGCGGTTGGCGATGGGCGCATAGATGTCGAGGGTCTCGCGGGCCACGCGGCGGCGCTTCTCGGGGCTGAGCACATCCAGGGTGCGCATGTTGTGCAGGCGGTCGGCCAGCTTCACCAGAATGACGCGGATGTCCTTGGCCATGGCCAGGGCCATCTTCTGGAAGTTCTCGGCCTGCATTTCCGCGTGGCTGCTGAAGGTGATCTTGTTGAGCTTGCTGACGCCGTCGACCATCTCCGCAATGGCATCGCCGAACTGGCTTTTGACGGCGGCCTTGCTGATGCCGGTGTCCTCGATGACGTCGTGCAGCATGGCTGCCACCAGACTCTGAGGGTCCATGTGCATTTCGGAGAGGATGCCGGCAACGGCCAGGGGGTGTGTGACGTAGGGGTCACCACTGCGCCGGAACTGGCCATCGTGGGCCTGTTCCGCGTAGTAGTAGGCACGGCGGACAAGATTGACCTGCTCCCCCTCCAGGTAGGTGGAGAGGCTGGTGGCGAGAGAGTCGATTGTGGTCACAAGCCGACTCCTTCCTCTGTCAGAGGTCTTCGCCGAACGAGTCGTCGTCGTCGTTGTCGAGGATCTGGGGTGGTGGTGCCTTCAGCTCGTCACGGGACAGCGTGATGATCGGCGAAGAAGTACGGGCAGTCAGGATGCTGGCATCCACCAGGCCCGCCGCGATCTCACGCAGAGCGATCACTGTGGGTTTGTCGTTGTCAGCGGGAACCAGCGGATCTTTGCCGCCAGTCTGGATCTGACGGGCTCTCTTGCTGGAAATCATCACCAGCTGGAAACGATTGTCGACCATTGCCAGACAATCTTCGACGGTAATACGGGCCATAGGAACACCTGTTGTTGAGACTTGGCTGTTGAGAAGACCGGCGATTCTACTAAAAGAGCGTCTGCAATGCCTACTTTATTCTTGCCTTGTGCAGCATTTATGGGCCTTTGCGCGCTGTTTCAAGGCGTTTTCAGCAAGGCGCCCAGCAATACGGCGTTGTTTTGCTGCTGTTGCTGCCGCTCCAGCCGTGAGGCCCTGATGATGGCGCGCAGGTCCTGCAGTGCCGTTTCGAAGTTCTCGTTGATGACCAGATAGTCTGCCGCGTCGTAGTGGGAGATCTCGTCTGCGGCCTGGCGCATGCGCCGGTTGATGGTCTCTTCGTCGTCCTGGGCGCGATTGGTCAGGCGCTCCCGCAGACACTCCAGCGAGGGCGGCAGAATGAATATGCTCTTGTTCGGCGCAATGCGCGGACGCACCTGTGCGGCGCCCTGCCAGTCGATTTCCAGGATCACATCAAGCCCCTTGTCCAGCTGAGCCTGCACCCAGTCCCGCGAGGTGCCGTACAGGTTGCCGAAGACTTCCGCAGACTCCAGGAACGCGTTGTCGCGCTGCATGGTTCGGAATGTCTCCGGGGTGACGAAGTGATAGTTCACGCCATCGACTTCGCCGGGACGCCTGGCGCGGGTGGTATGCGACACCGACACACACAGCAGCGGGTCGTTGCGGTCTTTCAGAAGTGCGTTCACGAGACTGGTCTTGCCTGCGCCCGAAGGTGCGGAGATCGTGTAGAGGGTGCCTCTGGCCATTTGCTGCATTCCGTCATCATCCGTTTCGCGCGCACTATACCACCCGGAGAGGGGGTATCACGACTCTGGCGGCGATGTGCAGTTTACATCCAGTCGGCGCCCGGCCTACACTCCGGGCCAGTTGCAGCTTATTTCCAGCCAGAACAACAAGTAGTGGAAGATCACCATGCATGCAGTTCGAAGGATCGAGACTTGCGGCACACTGACGATACTCGCGGCGCTTTTGTGGACAATGCCTGTTGCCACCGCGCAGGAAGCCAGCATCGTTTTCGGTGGTTCGGGCTACTACCCGCCATTTCATTTCAGCGACCCCTCCGGCACCGCGACTGGCTACGATGTCGAGGTGTTTCGCGCATCGGTGCCTCCGGAATGGTCACTGCAGTTCTCCTTCGGCGACTGGGATCTCGTGCAGGCGCAACTCGCCACGGGTGAGATTGATGTAGTGCCCATGTTCGTCTCGCCGGAGCGCCAGGAGCGCTACTTGTTTTCCGATGCCATCAACATCGAATACCACCTGTTGTTCGGCCGGCCCGACTCCCAGGGACATCGCAGTCTGGCGACCATAGGCGGATATCGCGTTGCCATGGAAGGTGGTGCCTACGCGCGCGAACAATTGCGCAGCCTTGCGCCCGATGCACAGGTGGTGGATGCCGCCAGCGAAGCGGATGCCCTGCACCTGGTGATCTCCGGTGGTGCCGATCTGGCCCTGTTGCCTGCCACGATCGCCCGCTACACGATCGAGCAGGAGCAGCTTGAGGGACTGCAGATTGTCAGTCCGCTGCTGCTCCCTGTGACGTATGCCTTTGCCGTGTCACCCGTGCGCCCCGATCTGTTGCGGACGTTGAACGAGGGCATCCTGGCCCTGCAGCGCAGCGGCGAATTGCAGTTGCTGCGCGAGCGCTGGCTGGAGCCGGGCGCTGATCCGCCCCGCGACACTCTGTTCTGGGGAGCGGTCGGTCTCGCATTGCTCAGTGCGCTGCTTGCAGCCTTCTTGTGGTGGCGGCGCCATCGCCACCCGGCAGACGAACTTGACCCCGAGAGCCAGCTGCTGCTGGAGGAGCTGCGCAAGGCGATTGCGAACAAGAGTCTGGCCTGGGTCTACCAGCCACAGTATGACGTCCTGACCCAGAAGATCACCGGAGCCGAGATGCTGGCACGCTGGCACCATCCGCTGCGGGGTCACATTTCTCCGGATGTCTTCATCGTGCTGGCGGAACGCGCCGGGATCATCAAGGACATCACTACGCAGGCTCTCAATCAGGCGATCGCCACCCTGCAGGCCTGGAGCGCGTCCGACCTGCGCTACCGACTGTCGGTGAACGTATCCGCCAATGATCTGGCGGACCGCGGGGTTGTCGAACGCATCAGCCAGGCACTTGGCGCCAGAGGCGAGTTCCTCACCGTGGAAATCACGGAAACGGCCCTGATGAAGGATACCCAGAGCATACTCGCCAACATCGAGCTGCTGCGCCTGGCCAAAGTGCAGATCTCCCTGGATGACTATGGCACCGGCTATTCCTCGCTCGAGTCTCTGCGGCGTTTCGCCTTTGACGAGATCAAGATCGACAAGACCTTCATCAACGGCATCGTGCAATCAGAGCGCAACTTCAAGCTGACGCAGGCCAGTATCTCTCTGGGGCATGACCTGGGGGCGCTGGTGGTGGCCGAAGGTGTCGAGGATGAGGCCACCATCGACATGCTGGTGAAGACCGGCTGCGACATACTGCAGGGCTATTCGATCTGCCGGCCCATGGCGGTGGAAGAATTCGTGGCGTTCTCCCAGGACTTCAATCGCAACGGCAATCAAGATTCAGCGGGTTAGCCAGCACTGACTCAGCCCTTGTCTGGGCGCTTTTTGACCCGTGCCGTGGCTTCTGCCACCAGCGGGTCCTCTGGCCAGGGGTGGCGGGGATAGCGTCCGCGCAGGTCCTTGCGCACTTCGAAATAGCCAGTCGCCCAGAAATTGGCAAGATCCCGGGTCACCTGTACCGGGCGTCGCGCTGGCGACAGCAGATGCAGCACCAGCTTGACTCTGCCATTCACCACCGTCGGCGTGTGCTGCTGCCCGAACATCTCCTGCAGTTTCACTGCCAGCACCGGCTCTTCGCCTGAGTAGTCGACCGCGAGGCGATTGCCGCTGGGTACCGCGATATGGGTGGGCGCCAGTTGTGTCAGCTGCTGCTGCAATGACCAGTCCAGGGCATCATGCAGAAAGCGCCCCAGGGGCAGTCTGTCGGCCTGTTCCAGCCGGGTGACTCCCTGCAGATGCGGGCCCAGCCATTCTTCCAGGGTCTCGAGCAGCTGCGCATCGGCCAGTGAGGGCCAGGGCGCGCCGAGCACGCGATGCAACAGCCGCAGGCGCCCCAGCAACTGCCGGTCCTCGTCGGACCAGGAAAGAGTGCCGCGCTGGCGGATGGCGTCCAGGAGTCCCCGCCGTACTGCTTCCGGGGGCAGAGAGCGCAGCGGGCGCCGTTCCAGCACCAGAGCGCCCAGCACACGCATTTCTTCGCCGACCAGGCGTCCTGCATCCGCGTCCCAGCGCACCTCCTGCTGCCAGCGCCTGGTCTGAGGGAAGCCGCTTTCCAGCAGCCCCGCACGGATCGCCACGGCGTGGAAGATGCGTGCGCCGCTGACATCCCCATCCAGTTCGACGGCGACGAGATAATCCGCCTTTGCCAGCGCCTGTGTCTCGGCCACCAACGCCTGACCCCCGGAGACCAGCTTGAAACGGACGCGCCCCTGATCACTGGTCTGTCGCTGGTTTTGCGCAATGCGATCCGGGTAGGCACGGGCCAGCAGCTGCACCAGCGCCTCAACACTCGCCACCTGCAGCGAGCAGCCGGCTCGCGCAGCCCATTGCCGCGCAGCGCGCTTCCAGCGCTCGTCTGTCACCCCGCGCTCGCCGCGAGTCAGGGCGCCGAAGATCACCTCCAGATCCAGCTCCGGGGATCCGATACGCTCCTCCAGCCAGGCGATCAACCAGCAGGCAAGGGCTTCGGCATGCAGGGCCTTGGCTGCATTGAGCAGCACTGCCAGACGGGGATGAGTTGGCCAGTGTCCGCACTGCCGGCCCAGAGCGCTGAGACTGCCATCGGCGTCCAGCAGGCCAAGTGCCGAGAGAAGCTGGCGCGCGCTCTCCAGCGCCGGGGTCGGCGGTGGCGTCACCCAGGTGAGGGTGGCCGGGTTCTGCACGCCCCAGCGCAGCAGCTCGAATACCAGGCCGGACAGGTCGGCCTGCAGCATCTCTGGTTCACGGTGTGCCGCCAGCATTTGTTCATCTGCCCACAGGCGATAACAGACGCCCGCCGCTTCCCGGCCCGCACGGCCCCGCCGCTGATCCGCGCTGGCCCGATTGACGCGCCGGGTGTCCAGTACCGTCAGCCCGGAGCGCGCCTGATACACCGGCACCCGCTCCAGCCCGGCATCGACCACGATGCGCACGCCCGGCACCGTAAGGCTGGATTCTGCGATGGCGGTGGACAGAATCACGCGTCGCAGACCGTCATCGCGGGCAGGGCGCAGCACTGCCTGCTGCTGCGCCAGCGTGAGTTGTCCGTGCAGAGGGTAAAGTTCGACATGGCCGGGAATGCTGCCCTCGAGCTCCCGTTGCAGCCGGCGAATCTCCCCCTGTCCCGGCAGAAACACCAGCACATCGCCAGCGTGGGCGCTCAGTGCTTCCCGCACGATGGCCGCCTGGTGGCGCTCCGGCGCCTCCCGCAGGGGCGGCGAGCGATGCACGGTACTGACGGGCCACACCCGGCCGGGGCACTCGATCACCGGAGTCTGCGGCCCCAGCACTTGCAGCAGCGCGCCGACGTCCAGGGTGGCCGACATGATCAGCAGTTGCAGATCTTCACGCAGCCCCTGCTGCACATCCAGCGCCAGTGCCAGGCCCAGGTCAGCCTCCAGGCTGCGTTCGTGAAACTCGTCGAAAATGATGCCGGCGATTCCCTCCAGGCTGGGATCATCCTGCAACATGCGGGTGAGGATGCCCTGGGTGACTACCTCGACCCGGGTGGAGGCGCTGACTTTGGATTCCCCGCGCACGCGATAGCCCACCGTCTGCCCGAGGGTCTCGCCAAGCTGCTCGGCCATGTAGCCGGCTGCCAGGCGGGCGGCAACCCGCCGCGGTTCCAGCAGCAACCAGCGCGAGCGCCCGGCCGGGTCAGCCTGCAGCAGGTGCAGCGGCACACGCGTGGTCTTGCCTGCCCCTGGCTGGGCCACGAGCAGGCAGCGGGAATGGCTCGCGAGTGCCTCGCGCAAGGCGGGCAAGGCCGCCTCGATGGGCAGCACGGCAGCAGGGAGGGGAGTGGACGTCACACGGTTCGCTCAGGGGTCTGATGGGCACCGCGGCATTGAAACATGCCGGGGAGGCAGGTCGCCAGCCTGCCCGATAGTCCGTATCATCGGGGCCCACACTCTGGCAGGACACAGACCCATGAAAGCAGCGGCACGCGCAAGGATGAAGCAGGTTGCCACGCCCCGGTGGTGTGATCGCTACGTGGTGGACACCAATGTACTGATCGCCGCCAGTGCTGCCAAGGCGAGGCAGCGCGGAGACACTCTGCTGCCACATCATCTGGAGGTGACGCCGGACGACCCCGCATTGCAGGCCAGGGTGCTGGCCTGGCTGGAGGGCTTTGCGGCCAGCCCTGCACGATTGGTGCTGGACACCGCCGGCGCCATCAACATCGAGTATCACCGCAAGCTCGACTTTCATGACTACGGCATCCAGGTGCTGATGTGGAAACTGAGCCGGGAAGAGGTGGACCGGGTAGAGATCGACTTCGACGCCGATGGCGCTGGCATCGTTCCGCAGCCGCTGGATGAGGTAGTGCATGATCTGGCCGACCGCAAGATGGTAGCCGCCGCACTGCAGGCGCTTTCACTGCCCGGCACCAGTGCGATAGCCTTCGCGGGCGACACGGACTGGCACGACTGGGAGCCGCAGCTCACGCGAACCGGTCTGACCCTGCTGCCCCTGATTCCGGAATGGTCCAGAGCTCGCCACGCAGAGAAACAGCAACGACATCACAAGGTGCCCCACCATGACTGAATTCTTTCGCTTTCCCCACACCCATCACCTGATCTGGCTGGGGGAGGGAGAGCCGCGTGGCGACAAGGTGCTGCTGGCCCATGAAGTCGAGGACATGCTGCAACATGTCCTGATCATCGAGGAGAAACTGGATGGTGCCAACCTGGGCATCTCCCTGGACGACAATGGCGAGCTGCAGGCACAGAACCGCGGCAGCTATCTGGAGCGCCCCTTCAATGGCCAGTTCTCGCGCCTGAACTCCTGGATCGGCCAGTACGAATTCGCCTTGAAGAGCCACCTGACTCCCGACTTGATCCTGTTCGGGGAATGGTGTGCCGCGCAGCACTCGCTCGACTACCACGCGCTGCCGGACTGGTTCCTGCTGTTCGATGTCTATGATCGGGGCGAGGGGAAGTTCTGGAGCGTCGCGCGGCGCAATGCCTTTGCGCAATTGCTCGGACTTGCACTCGTGCCCGAGCTGGGACGCGGGCAGTTCACGCGCAAGTCGCTGACGCAGTTTCTGGAGCAGGCCACCAGTCGCTATCGCGCCGGGCAGGTGGAGGGCATCGTGCTGCGACTGGACTCACCCTTGTGGAATGAAGAGCGCGCCAAGTTCGTGAACAAGGGTTTCGTGCAGGCCATCGAAGAACACTGGCGCAGCAGGACGATGCAGTGGAATCAGGTCGTGCCCTGACGCTGTCGGACAAGGCCTCAGCTGACCGTGTACCCTGCGCCGGCAATCGCGGCGCGCACGGCCGCGGCATCTGCACTGGTGCTGACCGAGACGCGCTTCGTTTCGAGATCGACCTGCACCTGGGCATTGGCGTCGATCGCCTTCAGCGCTTGCGTGACGGCATTGGAACAATGGCCGCAGGCCATGTCGGGGACGTGAACTTCCAGCATCTTCGATTCCTCCTTCAGCGCTCGAGAGAGTTCGGGCGACTGATTCCAGTATCGGGCGCCCTGGCGCCGGCAGGCAATGCACATTTCCGGGCGGGTCTTGATCTGCGTTAAGGGACGTGCAGAAAAAGCCGCTGCCCTACTCGATGTTCTGAATCTGCTCCCGCATCTGTTCGATCAATACCTTCAGATCCACCGCATTCAGCGTGGTCTCGGCGACGATGGACTTCGATGACAGGGTGTTGGCCTCGCGATTGAGTTCCTGCATCAGGAAGTCCAGGCGGCGCCCGGATGGCTCCTTCAGACGCAGGACGCGTTCGACTTCGTTCAAATGGGTTTCCAGGCGGTCCAGCTCTTCGTCGATGTCGCACTTGTGGGCATAGATCACGATCTCCTGCTCCAGCCTGGACGGGTCCAGATCGACCTTCAGGGCGTCGAGCCTGTCACGCAGAGCCTGCTGCTGACGCGCCATGATGTCGGGCATGCGGACGCGAACGGCGGCGACGATCTCGCGAACGGCTTCAATGCGCTTGCTGATGAAGCCGAACAATTCCTGACCCTCGCGCTGGCGAGTGGCGATCAAGTCATCAAGGGTGTCATTGAACAGTGCCAGGGCGATTTCTTCGAGGTCTTCCGGCAGAGCTTCTGATTCACGCAGGACACCTGGCCATTTCAGAATCTCCATGACCGTCAGGGCTGGCCCGCCGCCAGTCAGCGACAGAATCTGGCCGCTGGCCTCGTTGAGCCGGTGCACCGCTTCTTCGTCGACCAGCAGTTCGCCATTCTGGCGCTCTTCCGATTCGATACGCAGCTGGCAATCCACCTTGCCCCGGGACAGTGTCTTGCGCAGGGCATCGCGAACCGCTGGCTCCAGAGAGCGCAGTGCCTCCGGGAAACGAAAGCCGGTTTCAAGATAGCGGTGATTGACGGAGCGGATCTCCCACACCAGCACACCACGGCCACAGGGGATTTGCTTTCTCGCGAAAGCGGTCATGCTCTGAACCATGTTTCGGGCTCCTTGCTGCAAACTTCAATGGAACCCTCAGCGTACGGATATGGTCCGGATTCCCTGCGGGTTGGAGCCGTCATGGTACTCCAATATCCCGCCACTGACTCGCCATCCCGGTGCTTATCAAGGATAATCCCGCCTCAATTCAGCAGACCCCCTGTGAGGCAGCATGCAAGACCCGATTCGTCCCAGTCACCGACAGCCCGATCAATTGCGCGATATCCGCATCACTCGTCACTACACCAAGCACGCGGAAGGCTCCGTGCTGGTGGAATTCGGGGACACCAAGGTGATCTGCACCGCCAGCGTCGAGGACTCCGTGCCACGCTTCCTCAAAGGCAGCGGCACCGGTTGGGTGACCGCCGAATACGGCATGCTGCCGCGCTCGACGGGCTCACGCATGGACCGCGAAGCCGTCAGTGGTCGCCAGGGCGGGCGCACGCTCGAGATATCCAGGCTGATTGGCCGCTCTCTGCGTGCCGCAATGGACATGAAACTGCTGGGTGAACACACCATCAAGATCGACTGCGACGTGATCCAGGCCGATGGCGGCACCCGCACGGCGTCCATCACCGGGGGCTGTGTGGCCCTGCACGACGCCATTGGCACCCTGCTCAAGAGCGGCAAGCTCAAGGCCAATCCGATGAAACAGCTGATTGCATCCGTATCCGTGGGCATCTTCAAGGGCGTGCCGGTGCTGGATCTGGACTATGCCGAAGACTCCAATGCCGAAACTGACATGAATATCGTGATGACCGAGCGCCTGCGTTTCATTGAACTGCAGGGCACCGGTGAAGAAAACGATTTCGACAACACAGAGCTGCAGGCCATGATCGCCCTCGCCCAGAAAGGCATCGGTGAACTTCTGCAGAAGCAGAGGGATGCCCTCGGTCTCTGATTCTCACACCCCCGCAACAGGAGCGCCCATGCAGGACTATCAGCGAGCATTCATCGACTTCGTCATTCGCAATGACATTCTGCGCTTCGGCAGCTTCACGCTGAAGTCAGGGCGCACCAGCCCGTACTTCTTCAACGCGGGGCTGTTCAACACGGGCGAGGCGCTGGCTTTCATCGGCAACAGCTACGCGGCGGCACTGGCAGCGTCGGGGGTTGAATATGACCTGCTGTTCGGCCCGGCCTACAAGGGCATTCCGCTGGTGGCCGCGACTGCAACGGCGCTGGCGCAGCAGCACGGCATCAACAAGCCATACTGCTTCAATCGCAAGGAAGCGAAGGATCATGGTGAGGGAGGACTCACCGTCGGCGCGCCCCTTCAAGGGCGTGTGCTGATCGTGGACGATGTGATCACAGCGGGCACGGCTATCCGTGAGGTCATGGAGCTGCTGCAGCGCACCGGCGCGACGCCAGCGGGCATTCTGGTGGCACTGGATCGACAGGAGCGTGGCACCGGTTCCTTGTCCGCCATTCAGGAAATTCGTCAGCAGTACGGGATTCCCGTCATCAGCATCATTTCCCTGGAGCAGATCGTGACCTATCTGGGGCGACAGCAGGACCCTGCGCTGGCTGAGCGGCTGGCGGATGTGGAAGCGTATCGGGAGCAGTACGGGGTGTGAGTCAGGCGAATGGCACCAGCATGTCGCGGGACAGGAATTGCCATTGCTCGTCCCAGTGTTCGGTGGGCAGCTTCTTGAATTCGCTGCGCACAAACTGCATCAGCCGACCCTCGGCGCTGGCCATCAACAGACTGGCCATCACGGTTGGAGACACAGCACATTTGAGGTTCTCGCGAATCTGCGCTTCCCGCAGAATCTGCTTGATCTGCGCTTCCAGGCGGTCGAACAGCTGACTGATGCGCACACGCAGACGCTCGGTTTCACCCTGCAGGGCGTCGCCGGTCAGCAGGCGCGTCATGCCGGGGTTCTTCTCGGCAAAGGTCAGTACCAGCGTCAGGATTTTCTCGCAGCGTCGCGCGGCAGAGGGTTCGTCCTCCAGGATGCGCGTAATCCGCGTGAACAGAGTTTCCTCAATAAAAGCGATCAGGCCCTCGAACATTCGTGCCTTGCTCGGAAAATGCCGGTACAACGCAGCTTCCGAGACGCCCACCTCCCGCGCCAGCGCAGCAGTAGTAATGCGTTCACCCGGGCTGCTCTCGAGCATCCGGGCGAGTGATTGCAGTATGTGTTCCTTGCGTGAAATGCGGACTTCGGCTGGCATGTGGGGTCTTTATCCTTATTCGGCGCTGACGGAGCGCGAGTTGCTGATGAGTGTGCCTACGCCAGTGTTGGTGAAGATTTCCAGCAGGACGGCATGCTCGACACGACCGTCGATGATGTGGGCACTGCGCACACCGTTGTTGACGGCATCCAGCGCACACTCGATCTTGGGCAGCATGCCGCCGTAGATGGTGCCATCGGCGATCATCTCGTCCACCTGCGCGGTGCTCAGGCCGGTAACCACGGCGCCGGACTTGTCCATCACCCCGGCGATATTGGTCAGCAGCATCAGCTTCTCGGCCCCAAGCACCTTGGCAATCTCGACCAGGGAATCTTTCGACTCCGGTTTTACATCCGCCTTGGC
>CAYWMC010000020.1:0-15400 GCA_964459345.1 uncultured Klebsiella sp.
ACCGGACTCGGACTTTATATCTCGAAGGAACTGTGCGAAGCTAATCAGGCACAGCTGTCCTATCGCCGTACCGAAAGCGGCAAGAGCTGCTTCAGCATTCACTTCCCGCATCCTGACAGAAACCTGGATTAGGAGCAGCAGTGGCGCACCACTCTGCGGAGCCCCGATGACTGGCAAAGTACTCATAGTCGATGATGAACCCGATATTCGCGAGCTGCTCGAGATCACACTGGGGCGGATGTCCCTGATTACGGAAAGCGCCAGCACGATGGCGTCTGCGATGAACCTGCTGAGCACCCGTCGTTTTGATCTCTGTCTTACCGACATGCGCCTGCCAGACGGCGACGGTCTGCGCCTTGTCGACTTCATCCAGCGTCAGCTCGGCCACATGCCTGTTGCAGTGATTACTGCCCACGGCAATACGGAAACGGCGATACGCGCACTCAAGTCTGGCGCTTTCGACTTTGTCTCGAAGCCCGTCGATCTGCAGAAGTTGCGGGACCTGGTCACATCGGCGCTCAAGCTGTCCGCACAACAGACTGTCGCCATTGCCGCTGCAGCGGGGCAGGTTCGCCAGACCAGCATCACGGGAAACTCCGCCAGAATTGTGGAACTGCGTGCGCAGATCGGCCGCCTTGCGCGCAGTCAGGCGCCCGTCTTCATCAGCGGAGAATCCGGCAGCGGCAAGGAACTGGCGGCGCGCTCCATTCACCGGCAGAGTGTGCGGGCCGATGCCCCATTCGTTGCCGTAAACTGCGGGGCGATTCCAGCGGAACTGATGGAAAGCGAACTCTTCGGCCATGTGAAGGGCAGCTTTACCGGCGCCGACAAGGACAAGTCAGGACTGTTTCAGGCAGCCACCGGTGGCACCCTGTTTCTGGACGAAGTAGCCGACCTGCCGCTGCACATGCAGGTGAAACTGCTGCGCGTCATTCAGGAGAAGGCCGTACGACCCGTGGGCTCCCAGGTCGAGATTCCAACCGATGTGCGCATTCTCAGTGCCAGTCACAAGAGTCTGGCCGAAGAGGTTGCACGCCAACGCTTTCGCCAGGACCTTTACTACCGCATCAATGTCATAGAACTGACAGTGCCGAGCCTGCGCGAACGGCAAGAAGACATTCCAGAATTGACTCTGCAGATGCTGAGCAGGATGAGCGAGGAGACTCCGGAACTGGAGCCCCTGACGATCAGCGACGAGGCCCTGCAGACGCTCTGCGAATACCCGTTTCCCGGCAATATCCGCGAGCTCGAGAACATCCTGCAGCGCGCGGTGACACTCAGTGAGAACCGGCGCATCAGTTTGCGCACCCTGGACCTTCAGCATGCCGGAGCGCCACTGGGCAATATGGAGCCCGCGCGCAGTGCAGTGGCTGCATTCAAGCAGGCTTCTGCACCTGGAGCATTCGTATTTGATGAGGCGTTTTCATTGGAACGGCATCTGGAAGCAATCGAGCGACGCGCCATCGAGCAGGCCCTGCAGGAGTGTCGCTGGAACAAGACACTGGCGGCGAAACGTCTGGGCATGAGCTTTCGCTCTCTGCGCTACCGGCTCAAGAAGCTGGGGCTGGATTGATTGTCAGTCCCGACGGATTCCCCGGGCGTTTGCGGTCGATAGGGCTCTGGATCAAGCACCGGCGATCGTCGCAGCAGAATGTCCACCAGCAGCCGAGCGGACGCCGGCGCCAGCACCAGCCCGTTGCGGAAGTGCCCGGCATTGACGTGAAGATTGGCCCAGGAGGGCAGCGTGCCGATACAGGGTACACCTTCCGGCGCGCCTGGACGCAGTCCCGACCATTGCTGCTTCACCGGAATACTCGCCAATGCCGGCACCATGGCGATGGCCGAGGCCCGCAGACTGTCGAACGCTTCGGCAGTGAGAGATTTGTCAAAACCCTCGTGCTCCAGGGTACTGCCCACCAGGATGTGGTTGTCCCGCCGCGGAATCAGATAACGCCCCTGGCTCAGAACGATGCTGCGCAGCAACCGTGTTGGCGCTTCATACAACAGCATCTGCCCCTTCACCGGAACCACCGGCAGCGCAGCGCCGGCACCGGCCAGCAGACGAGCAGACCACGCGCCGGCCGCCACTACCACGTGACCGGCCTGCAACCTCAGCAACTGGCCTTGCTGACTGACCTTCAGTGACAGCGCCTGGCGTTTGCCGCCAGTCTCGGTCCAGTCAATACGCAACAATTCAGCGTGCTCCAGAATTTCCACTCGTGGCTGCTTGCGAAGACTGGCGAGCAGCGCCTGGCCCAGGCGTGGGTTGCGGATATTGGCGATGTCGGGCATCCAGAGTCCGTGCTCAAAATGCTCGCCCAGACTGGCTTCATGACTGCGAATGTCCCCGGCATCCAGCGTTTGCATACGCTTGCCCGTTGCTGCGGCCCAGGCCAGTGCCTGCCGGGCGTCCTGCGCATCGAGCATGAGCAGCCCGGTGGTTTCCAGCTCCGGGTCGATACCTGTCTCGGCCAGCAATGCAGCGGCGAGCGCGGGATAGGCACTTTGCGCCTGCGAGGCCAGCGCAGTGACAGCCGCAGAGTAACGCCAGGGGTACAAGGGCGACACGATGCCCCCCCCTGCCCAGGAAGACTCACCGCAGCACTTGCCGCGCTCGATGACTGTCACGCTGGCACCGGCGCTGGCCAGCTCCCGTGCCATCAACAGCCCGACAACTCCCCCGCCCACTATCTGAAAATCGCTCGTCACCCTGCCTTGGTCCTTTCTGAAAAGCACGCCTCACTGTCCGGCGCAATCGTCCTTTCAGCACTATGCTGAAGGCAGGCAACTCTACCACAGGGAGGTGAACGGGATGCGCCGGGGAACGGGGATGACGCTGGTGGAAAGCATGATCGTGCTGGGGCTCGTGGGCATATTGCTGAGCGTGGCCCTGCCTGGTCTGGGCCACCTGGTGGACACCACGCGTGCAGACGCAACGATGCGCTCGCTGGCCACTCACATCGCATTGGCCCGCAGCACGGCAGTGGCCCAGGGTCAGCGGGTAACCTACTGTCCTTCTACGGACCAGCTGCGCTGTTCTGGCAACTGGACTCAGGGCAGCTTGATGTTTGTCGATCGCAATGGCGATCGGCGGGTGAATCAGGGCGACAGGGTGATTCGCGTCAGCGGGCCACTCCCACAAGGCGAGACCCTGATATGGCGGGCCTTTCAGAACCGCGCTTATCTACAGATGGAACCAGGTGGATTCCTGCGTTACCAGAGCGGCAATTTCACCTGGTGCCCGGCCACTGGAAACGTGGCCCATGCGCGGCAGCTGATCGTGAATGCCACCGGGCGCACGCGCGGGTCTGACGACAGAGATGATGACGGCATCCACGAAGACAGCAACGGCAGGCCACTGCGCTGTGAATGAGGCTTGTCAGCGCCAGCAGTTCTCGACGCTGTCGCCCGTGGCGCCTTTGAGGCCGGTGTTGGTGATGGTCAGTGTTGTGCAGGCGTCCGCTGTCTGATTGCCCTGGGGCGTGGCCGTGGCAACGAAACACGTGGCAATCGTGCCACCACCGCATGCGGCAACGCCGACCTGGTACAGGCCACTTTCCGAGGTAATTGTCGCCACGGCCGGACTGGCCAGAGGGTTCGCATTGGTGGAATAGGAATTGTTGTCGGAGTAGAAGCGCTCCTGATTGGCCGCCACCTGCACCAGCAGACTCTGCGCCTCAGACCGCGCGCCACTGCGTACACTCTGCTGATAGGCCGGCAGGGCGATTGAGGCCAGCACGCCCAGGATAGCCACAACGATCATCAGCTCGATGAGTGTGAAGCCACGCTGCCTGTTCTGTCTTGAATTGTGCACACTGAACTCCTGTTCTGGCGAAGCGCATGCCAGAGCGTACTGTCCGATAATGGCGAGGACCTCAGTTGCGCTGAAGCTCCGTCAACTTGTCGCTCGGGCCGATCAGCTCAATACGCAGCAGCGTGCCCGATGCGTCGAGAGTGTACCTGACGACCATACCAAGGTCGATTTTTCCGGGCGAGATGAGCCTGTCTTCCAGATAAACCTGGGTAATGGCGTCGGAGAAAGGCAGCACCTGTCCGGAAATCGTGAGCGAGCCGTTGTCCTGATCGAGTTTCTCGATCGTGCCCATCAGCACTTCCTGCGCCTGGCCACCGGGGCCAGAGCACAGCAGCATCACACACAGTATTCGTATCGCTCTGCGCATCATGACTCGTCTACTCCTTCTGCATATCCGTCAATCCAGTTGCCGCCACGACTGTCGCCCACTGGCGGTCGTGCCCGTATTCAATTCGAAGACATCCACATCGCCGCTGCTGCCGCTGCCGAAGGCGACATCGCGGTCGGAGTCCGACAGGATGCTCAAGGTCGGCACGATACCGACATCGGACATGCGCCCGGAGGCATTCGTGTCCACCTCGTCGAAGACCCCGTCGCCATTGAGGTCGAAGGCCGGGAAGCCCAGCGCCCCGCCATCCCGGTAATTCACCTGCATCACGAAGCTGCTGCCCCCGAAGTCGCAGGGCTGCTGCGAGGGGATCAGTGTGGTGAAGATGACCCGTCCATCCCGCACCACGGCATTGCTGACCTGACGTTCCCCAAAATTGCTGGCATTGGCTGCCCCCTCCACCTGCACCGGCATCAGGTTCAGCTTCCACCCCATGTCCGAGGCGAAATCGACATCATTGTCCGACATGTCCCGCAGGATATAGTTGGCATCGTCGCTGCCATCGTCGTCGGTATCGAAGGCTTCGGCATACTGATTGTCGATCGTTTGCTGCACCAGGTCGGTGCTGTCGAACACGGTGAGTGTCGGCAGATTCTTGTCCCAGATGCCATAGAAGGCCTGAGTAGTCTGGCCCAGCGGCTGATTGTCATTCACTTCCAGATACTTGCCGGTGCCGAAGAACACCATGAAGCCGTCCAGACCATCGGGATGGAACGTCACCTGCACCTGTGTCGTGATGGGCTGGTTGGCCTGGGTGGTGAACAGCGGGCGTGGATTGGCGCCGGACTTGTAATCGCTGTCCCACTGCGCAGGATCTGCATTGCTCACGTCGAACTTCCAGACGTTGCCCAGCAGGTCGCCTCCGTAGATGAGGTCCACTATCAGGTCGCCGTTGTAGTCCACCAGTGTCGGCGTCGCCAGACCATTCGGAGTAGCCGCCGCACCACTGTTGGTGTCAAGTTTGCGGATCAGGGCACCGGTTTCCAGATCGACGATGTAGAGCACCGCACGGCCCGTGGCACTGGCATTGCCGTCCGCCTCGGTGTTGTTGTAGCCATTGCCGAACACGGCGGCCCAGCGGCCATTGGCCATCTTGGCGATCTGCGGCTTGCCATAGGTATAGCCCATGTCGGCATCGTCGGTGTCATCAAACTCCCAGAGCACCAGGTCGGCAGCATTGGCTTCATCGAACTGATCGGGATCTGTCACGTCCAGCGCGAACACGGCCTGACCGCCGCCGCCTACGCCACCGACCAGCACCGAGCGCCACAGGCCGTCCACAGCACTGGCCGGATCGTCCATCGTGGCAAGATAGGCGTCCACAATATTGGGCCCGGAGTCCACATAGTAGCGGTGCGTATAGTCCTGGCGCGCCAGCAGATGCAGATTGCGGAACACGGCATGGGGAATGTAGGCAATGCGCTCCTGCCCGTTCTCCTCGTCAAAGCCGTGCAGCATGCCGTCGTTGGCACCGACATACACAATGGCGTCCCGGTCCTCGTAGGCTGTACGGAAAGCACTGTAGGACTTCGGCGCGATGCTCTCCGGGTAGCGGAAGGAGGGCTGGCCGACATAGCGCGGATCGGAGTTGACGATGTCGCCCAGCACGCTGTTGCGGACTCGGAACTCGTAGCCGACGCCTTCGTTGGTGGTCTGCCCGCGCAGGTAATCGGTAATGGCCTGGCCATAGGCCTGGTTTGCCGTGATCTGTGCGGCAATGGCTGTCGCTGCCGGATGGGGCGCGTTGGTCAGCAGACGCGTGATCTGCGAAGTCGACATATCGGTCAGCGCGGCCGGCGCCTGATAGGAGGTCGGCCAGCGAAAGGCCACGCCCTGTCCTTCCGGCGCGCCGCCTGGCACCACATCGGCCAGGGGATTGAAGGTGATGATTTCTCTGCCTGTGTTGAAATTCTGGGTGTCCAGCACTTCCCCGGCATTCCAGTCGGCCTGTGGATCAACGGTCCCATCCTCGTTGATGGCGAAGGCCAGCAGCTGCCCACTCCAGTCGGCACTGTCGAAGCGCGCCTGGTAAAGGTAACTGCCGGCATTGAGCGTGCCGGAGTTGGTAGCCACCGAAGCCGAAGAGCCCACCCTGTCCGCGATATTGGCCAGCGCATTCTGAATGGAGTCCACGACTTCCTGCGGCGATTGCGCCGACACGAACACGCCCTTGCTGTTGTAGGCCGCGTGCCACATGTCATCGATCTTCTGGGGGTCCGCAGTGAAGGGATTGCCCCAGTTGCCGTTCACGCCGCGGGGCGGATTCGGCCAGCCATCGTTGTCGGTATCCACCAGCAGGCCGTCTACCCCGAAGGCCACGGTGAAGGTCACCATGTGCTGGCGGTTGTTGTCATCCAGCAGACTGGTAGGCACCTGGTTGGGCAAGGGACTCAAGTCCGTGTTGTAGTAGTAGCGCGCAACGTCTGCCAGCGTCGGGGAGTTGGCGTCGCCGTCAGCGTTGCCGATGGCACCCACCGGGTTGGGGCCGTTCCAGAAACCATCTGTGAACAAGACCGAGAAGTTCTGCTGACACGCGGAAATGATCGGATCTGTCATGGCCAGGACATTGTCGTAGTAGCGCCCCACCCGTTCCAGTCCCCGACGCAGAGGCGTGCCCAGCGCGGGCCATTCGTAACTGTAGAGATCGTCCAGCAGGTCATTGTTGTGGGTGGAATATTCGTCCACGGCAGCCCCTGGCACCTGCACGAACAGGGTTGCAGAGTTGTTGATGACGCTCAGCCCGAAGCGAAAGCCGGGCGATGCGCTGATGACTGCGGCGATGGCACCTTTGGTAAGCAGGGAACGACGTCGCGAATACTGATACCAGTTGGCGATGTTCTGCTGGGTCTGCGCAACGGTGCGCCCATACTGATCCACGTCAGCACCTGAGATGGTGGTTGTAGCACTGGTCGTTCCGAAACACGCGGAATAGGGCGTGGCGGCCTGCGCGCGGGCCAGGTTGCAAGTGGTATTCAGCGCATCCATGCCGGCCGCCGACGCGGTCGTCAGCGCCCGACGGCTGATGTCAGCTGCATTGACCGTGTACTGCACGTGCGAATCGAACAGGTCCACCATGCCGTTGGGGCCATCGGTCGACGACGTGGGGCCGGTCGGGCGTACGCCGGTGAAGCCGTGGTCATCGATGGCCACCTCGTAGATGAAGCCTGTCAGATTGCGTGTGACGGCATAACCATCCGTGCCTGGCTGCGGATTGCTGCGGGCCGCCGTGAAGCTGGCATTGGGCATGCCGGGCCAGGGCACATAGGTACGCTCGGGGTTGTAATACATCAGATTGAACTGCGGCGATCGCCCGCGCCAGTCACGCACATGGGCTTCGGGCTGCAGCTGCGCCTGCGGATAGGTACAGGAATTGTAGGCGTCGTCGGAGGTGTCGTAGATATAGGTGTAGGAGCGTCGCCCTGTGCAGGTGCCCGTGCCGGAGAAAGTCTCCCACAAGCCGTCCGTATTGCGCGCAACGCCCGCATTTTCCCAGTAGTTCGAGTAGTACTCATGGGGGCGGGTCAGCATCTCCCAGTCCATGGAACCGGAGTCATCCACCATGAAGAAGACGTTGGGGTCCACGCTGACGCCCAGGAACAGCGGCGCATTGGACAGCGTCAGCGGCGCGCCATGCAGCCCCGGGGTCACCGCGATCCCAAGAAGGGAGAGCAGCCACCATCCCATCACTCTGCAAGTTTCTCTGAAGTCCATGTTCACCTCGGCAACGCTATTCGTAGGATTTGACAAACGTGGATTGGAGTTGCACCACGGCAGATTCGCCAACGCCGGTGCCGCGTGCGGTCACCCGGTGAAACACGCGCACGCGGCTCTCCTGCCCCGTGCCGATGGCAATGGACTGACCGGTACTGATCTCCGACAGTTCTTCGATGACATAGCGTGGCTGCGTAGAGACACCATCAACACCGTCGACCGCAATGGCATTGTCTTCCCACCACGCGGTGTCATCGCGATCGGCGTCCTGCCACCAGTACACGGAATCGGCATCGTCAGGGTCGGTGGCATCGCGCACCCAGACAGTCGTGCTGCCGTCGTCGCTGGTGGCCGGCCAGAAGCGCTGCGCCAGCAGCCAGTTCTCGGCGGCCTGCAGGGACGTTTCAGCGGCCTGAAACGCCGCGTTCTGATCCTGCATGTTGCCGGCCATGCGCTCCTCCAGCACTGCCGATTCCATGCTCGTCACCCCCATCATGGTGAGCACCAGCAGGAACACCAGGCAGAAGATCAGGATGGCCCCTTTCTGCCGGCCGGGCGGCTGTGGAAAACAGGCGGGTGCCGATCGGTGCAGCTCAGGCATGGCTCAACTCCCCACCGCGCGATTGCGCAAGGTGATTGTGCTGGTAAAGACGCGGCGCAAGCGATTGTCTTCGGGCAGATCGCCATTGCCCGCCGCCCCGTCATAGGTGACGCCGTTGAAAACATACGGCTGCGGAGCCGGCAGCATCCCGTCCTCGATTGACTGCACCAGGACACTGATCCGCACGCTGATGACACGGGACCAGTCGCCCACCTGATCTGCAGTCACGTAGGCGTCGACCGTCTTCTTGTTGTCATTGTCGGCATTGATGCCATACAGAATCTGCAGGCTTTCGATGCCTTCTATCAATTCTTCGGCGGTATCGGCAGCGGCCGTCTGACTGAGCTCACGCCGGAACAGCGCCGGCGGATTGGTAGCGGTATTGCCGCGCTTGCCGACGTAGAACAGCGTGCCTTGCAGCCTGACCACTTCACCATCCACCTGCGTCGCCAGAGGACGCGACGGAATATTGCCCGGTGCGCAGGCCGACGACAGGGTGATGTTCAGGCTGGCACCGCCCCCCGCATCCGCTACCGCGCAGGCCTGCACCCAGTCTGCACGTTCGCAGTCGCTGAGCATCAGAACGTCGTTGGCTTCCACATCGAAGACGCCGGTGTTGATGACGGTGCTGACTCCCGGGGTGATCGAATTGATCGTCGCGCCGGTGCCGTCAGCGTTCCAGATGCGCAACATGTCGGAGCCTGGCACGGCATTGGTCACATCCAGCACATTGCCGCCGGAGGTCACCCAGCCGCCGGCATTGGTGGCCACCACTGCCACATTCTCTTCGCTTGGTGCTTCATCGCCAGGGCCGGTATCCACCGCTTCCCAACCCTGAACGCCGGTGCCCGGTTGAAACGAGGCCGGCGGCGCATTCAAGGCATTGTTGAAGTCGGTGGCCTCGATGCTGGCAAGACACCCCAGATAGCCCGCCATGCGCAGCTCCTGAGCCAGAAAATTGATGGCGAAGCGTCCGTTTTCCTGCATGCGGGCGCGGGCATCCTGATCACGCTCGGTCTGCGAGTTCGCCACATAGACTTGCATGACCCCCGCTGCCAGACTCAGGCCCATGACCATGGCAATAAGCAGTTCGATCATGGTCAGGCCACGGCTGGCAGTTGCGCCAGGCATTGACCTGGAGTTCCTGAGTCTGCCTCTTGCTGCCGGAGTGTTCATGGTTGAAAGCTCATGGTGAATAGATTCTCGGCGGTGCCGTCGCGATCGGAGTCCCACCAGATCTTGACGGCGAACACATCGCCAGCGCCATCGCAGGCCGGCGCCAGAGGTGTACCGTCGTCCGGCGTGGCGTCGGCGCACACAGTGCCGGCGCCCAGGGGCAGTGTGGCGGCCAGTGCCGTCTTCCATTCCGCGACATCATTGGCGGCCATCTGCGCCGCAGTACAACCCGACACACTGTTGCAGGCTGCCGTCACCGCGCCCGCGGCATTGTCGTAGCTGCCCGCCTCCACACCCTGCAGATTCGCCCGCACACGTTCCACAATATCGGTACTCAGAATGGCGGCCTGCGTGCGCTGATAGGCGCTTTGGGTATTGCGCAGGCTGACTGTCTGCAGCCCGGCCATGCCAAGCAGGCCGATGGCCAGAATCAGCAGCGAGATCAGAATCTCGATCAGGGTCATGCCTGTCTGCCGCGAGCGCCTCATGAACAATCCAGTCCTTCGTGAATGCGCCGGCCACGCCCGGTCATGGAAATCTCCACAGACTGCGCATTCAGGGAATTGCCATCCTCCGGGCAGAGCAGGAAGGTGACAGCTGCCGCATTGGTGCCAAATCCCTGTGCGTCGTACTGCTGCAGGTCTGCCGTAAACTCGAGTGTGCCGCTGCGCAGACCCTGATAGACCCGCAGCACTTCGTCACCAGCATCCACAGACCCGGCGTCGCCATCGGCATCCTCGTTGGTATCCACGAACACGATCCAGCCGTCCGACCAGGCGTCCGCTGCGCAGTCAGTGCCACTGCTGCTGCCGCACACACTGACCAGCCTGCCGCGCTTGATGGCTTCACTGCGGGCAAAATTGAGACTGGCGACGAGCGACTTGGCCTGACTGTTGGTGGCCATGCGCGAAATGGTGTCCTGAAGTCCGGGCAAACCTACCGCCAGCAGGATGCCGATCACACCGACGACAATCATCAGTTCTATCACGGTAAAACCTTTGATTTTGTTAATGTTCATCATGCTCTTGCGTGCTTGAAAAGCGCCTGGGAAGTGGGTTTGCACTATTGCAGATAAACCCGGTACCGGCAAGCGCACGGGCCTTTGAGGCAGCGTCACAATAGGCATTCGCCTGGGTCAAGTATGTGACGCAAGTGGAAGTTTTGCAGATCAGCCGGCAGCGCTTTGCTACACTGTGACGCCTTTCACGCTGACAGCCTTCTTCAGGACCCCTTCGCGCATGGAATATGACATCACCTTACTCGTGGTCCTGGCGCTCGTGGGCGTTCTGGCAGGGGGCATCAACACGATTGCGGGGGGTGGTTCGAATCTGACCTTGCCCGTGCTGATGCTGCTTGGCCTGCCGGCCGATGTGGCCAATGGCACCAATCGTGTGGCAGTGGCACTGCAATGCGTGGTGGGCATCCGCGGCTTTCGCAACCATGACCGTCTGGACGAAGCGGCGATTCTGCCGATCCTGGTGCCCACTCTGATCGGCGGCGTCTTCGGCTCGCTGGCCGCCGCGGTGATTCCTGTGTCCGCGCTCAAGCCCATCCTGCTGATCACCATCATCAGCATGTCCCTTGTCATCCTCATTCGCCCCAATTTCATCGCGCCGCCCGACGGCACTCCCGTCGTGGCTGTGCGCGACAACCGGGGGGCGTGGTGGATGCTGCTGTTCTCAGGCATCTACAGTGGCTTCGTGCAGGCGGGCGTGGGCTTCATCCTGCTGGCGGCACTGGCGGGAGGGCTGCGCTATGACCTGGTGCGGGCCAATGCCCTGAAAATGGTGTGCTCCCTTGGCTCCACGCTCATCGCCCTGGGGGTATTCATATACTTTGATCTTGTGCGCTGGGTGCCAGGACTCATCCTTGCTGTCGGAACCATGTTCGGCGCCTGGGTCAGCGTGAAGTTCGCAGTGCGGGCAAAGCAGAGCACCATCAAGTGGTTCCTGTTTGTCATGACGCTGTGCAGCTGCATTGCGGCACTGATGTTCTGAATCAGGCACGGACCGTGGCAGTGTCGGCGCTCTGAAAATTCTGGAATACCAGTTGAATCCGTGCGCCGCCCCGCTGCCCTGTGCCAACGTCGATCTGCCCGCCATAGCTGCCGACAATGTCGGTCACCACGGCCAGACCAATGCCCTGCCCCTGCGCCAGTGTGTCCAGGCGCGCGCCGCGCTGCAGCACGAATTCCTGATGCGCAGCACTGATGCCAGGACCGTCATCTTCCACCACGATGCTCAATTGCCGAGCCGGCCCCTGCGTGACACGCGCGCTGATGGCAAGCCAGCGGCCGCCGTACTTGAACGCGTTGTCCAGCACATTGCCCAGCACTTCCATCAGGTCGCGTTCGTCCCCCAGAAACACGATGCCGGGATCGATGTCGCACTGCACTTCCATCTGCCGCCCTGCGTAGACCTTCTCCAGAGCCTTGAGAATCCGTCGCGCCACGTCCAGCACATCGACACGCCGTGCCAGGGCGGTGCTGCCAGTGGATTTCACCGCGCGCTGCAGCTGATAGCCGACAATCTGATTCATGCGCTCCAGCTGCTCTTCCACAGTGCGAATCTGCTCCTCGCTCACCGTGCCGGGCGCTGTCGCCGTTTTCTCCGCGACGCCATTCATCACGCCTGCAATGACGGCCAGCGGCGTCTTCAGGCTGTGGGCCAGGTCGCCAAGCGTCTCCCGATAGCGCGCCTGCTGCTTGCGCTCGGTCTTGATGAGCAGGTTGAGATTCTCGGTGACTGGACGCAGCTCCCGCGGATAGGCCCCGGCAAGCTGTTCACTGGCGCCCGCCTCGATGCGCTTGAGATCTTCGGCAAGCCGCCGCAGAGGCGACAGCCCCCAGCGCAGCAGCAGAAGTTGCAGCACCAGCAGGAGCACCGCGACGCCCCCCAGCCATGACCAGAGACTGGCGCGGAAGTTGTTGATCTCGGCCACCGACGTGCTGGTGGATTCCATCACCACGAAGTCATACTGATCTTCCCCGTTCTCCCACACCACGCCATAGGCAGAAATGAAATATTCCTCGCCGTCCCCGGCAACTTCCCGCGCAAAGAAGGTTTCGCCGCGGCCAAGGCCGGCCCAGCGTTCGGAGAGCCCATCGAAATTGCGTTCCAGCGCAGACGGGCTGCGCAGCAGCTCCTCCTGGGCGGGGCTGCTGACCAGGGCATAAAGTCCGGAATTGAGCTGGGAGAAGCGCGGCTCGCGCAGGTCCTCCAGAAAATAGAATTGTCCGTTGTCCTCTTCCACGGCAGACAGCAGGACATAGATCTGCACCTGCAACTGTTCTGCCACGCCGGCCTCGACGCTGCTGCGAAACGCACGATCGAGCACCACGCCGGTCAGCCCGAGGAACAGGCACAGCAGGACGCTGACGGCGGTCAGCAGACGGGTCTGAAGAGAATAGTCGGAAGGCAGAGTCGTGGCGCTCATCGCCTCTCAGGCATCCGTGCGGAAACGGTAGCCCTGCCCCCGGATGGTCTCGAGGGGATGCAGCGTGTCGCCCGGGTCGAGCTTCTGGCGCAGGCGCCGGCCCAAGACTTCCAGCACGTTGCTGTCGCGGTCATAGTCCTGGGCATAGAGATGCTCCGTCAGCTCCGTCTTGGATACCACCTGACCCGGGTGCAGCATCAGGTATTCGAGCAGTTTGTATTCATAGGCGGTCAGTTCGACGCCCTTGCCCTCGAGGGTGACGCGCTTGCTGGTGATATCCAGTGCAATGGGGCCGCACTCGATCAGCGATTTCGCAAACCCTGCCGCGCGGCGCAGCAAGGCATTCAGGCGCGCCAGGATTTCTTCAAGCTGAAAGGGTTTGACCACATAGTCATCGGCGCCGGCATCCAGCCCTCCGACCTTGTCCTGCCAGTCGCCGCGGGCTGTCAGAATGAGGATGGGGAAGGTCTTGCCCTGTGCGCGGATCTGCCGGATCAGAGAGATGCCGTCCAGCAGCGGCAGACCGAGATCAATGATCGCGGCGTCGTACGCAAACTCGCAGGCGAAATACAGTCCCGCCTTGCCATCTGCCGCGTCGTCCACGACATACCCATGGCGAGTCAGCCCCTGCACCAGTTGCTGTCGCAACAGGCTCTGATCCTCGACCACCAGCAGACGCATGCTTACTGCTCCCGCCGGATGGCACCGGTCACGGCATCCACGTATACGGTGAAGATATTGCCTTCATTGTCCATGCGGACGCGATACTGCAGTCCGCCATCCTGCTGCACCTCGCTGATGCTGACCACATTGCCGGGGAAGCGCGCGCGCACCAGTTCCAGTGCTTCGCGTTGGGAGATGCGCGGCGCTTCACTGGCCGCCGGACTGTCAGACTGCTGGGCCACCAGGAAGCCCTGGGCCTGCACGGCGCCGGCCGGCATGCCCAGCAGCACTGCGCAGGCCAGAACCGCCAGAGCGCGCAGCAACAAAGGTTTCTGTGAATTTGACTTCAACACGGCTTCTCTCCCAATCGCGGCGAAGTGCAGCCCGCGCGTCAAATGCACTGGAGCAGACTCCTAGAACACCGGTTGAACATCGACTCGGACCCGAACCTGCTGGCCGGGGTCATCGTCCATGCGCACCGAATAGTCTTCGTTGTTGTAGCGGTAGCGAACCTGATACCCGATCAGGCGCTCTTCCTCGTGGTAGTCGTAGACGGTCTCGCACTGGCGGACGGTCTCGTATTGCGTGACCCCTCCACGACTGTTCGCGGCGACTATATCACGTCCAATCGAGTGCCCCAACACCGCGCCAACCACGGTTCCCACGCGTTTGTTGGACTTGCCGTGCCCCACTGCATTGCCCAGCGCGCCACCGATGATGGTGCCCAGCAGGGCGGGGGTACGACTCTCTGGACGTGCCCGACGATGACTGACAACTTCCTCGTTCCAGCACTCTTCACGGGGGACTGTGACTTCCACAGTGCGGTAGACCGGCGTGGACTCGATGACATCGGCATATTCGAAGCGTGTATCTGCCAGCACCGGCGCTGCCAGGAACGTGGCAGCAGATCCCGCAATGGCGAGCCTTACAAGTGTGCTCATGTGACGTGGGGTGAATTTCATGGCTGTCTCCTCTGTGTAATTCTCAGGACCGAGTCGACGGTCCGGACGAGTGGTGGAGCCCGGAAGCATTGGCTTTTCCGAACTTCTGGCCAGAGTGTGGCAGCGAGAATCTGAATAAGGGCTGAACCAATAGCAGGACAATCCAGGGGGGCGCAGAGGCTGCAAAGCCAAGGGTTTGATTTATCAGCAAAGCTCGTTAGAATTGCCCCGCGTGACAGATCATCTCCCGGGCATGTCAAATGAGGAGAGGAGTGTCCCGAGTCAATAATAATTATAAGCAGCGAAGAGAGTCACCATGTTCAATTACAACAAGTCATTCAGCATTGCCTTCATTACCACCCTTCTGGTCGCCATCCCCGTCTTTCTCATCGAAATCCAGTACACGCAGCCTCTGGTTCTGGCAGGCACGCTCCTGATCAGTCTGGGCGCCGCAGCCGCAGCCACGCACCACCGCAAGCCTCGCGCCCGCAAGCCTGTGGTGGAAGAGCACCGCGTTCCCTACAACAAATCGCGCCGCGAGAGCGGCAGTGTGAAATGGTTCAATGCCAGCAAAGGTTTCGGCTTCATCACCCGGGACAGTGGTGATGACATATTCGTGCACTTCCGCTCCATTCGCGGCGAAGGGCATCGTGTGCTGCACGACGGGCAGC
>CAYWMC010000021.1:0-15315 GCA_964459345.1 uncultured Klebsiella sp.
CACAGGGTTCGAGCCGGCGCGCAATCTTGTCGCGCCTTCCGAGATGATGGCGCTGGACTACTGGATTACCCGTCAGGCGCAGCTGCTGCAGAAGCAGGTCGAAGAAGACTACGCGCAGTACCACTTCCTGGGCGTGTATCAGAAGGTGCACAACTTCTGCGTGATCGAACTGGGCAGCTTCTATCTGGATGTGATCAAGGATCGCCAGTACACCACGCGGGAAGATTGCCTGGCCCGGCGTTCCACCCAGAGTGCCATGTACCACATTGCAGAGATCCTGTGCCGGCTGATCGCGCCGATCACCAGTTTCACTGCCGACGAGATCTGGGCAAGCATGCCCGGCGAGCGCGCGGAATCAGTGTTCCTGAGCTTGTTCTCCGACAGTCTCGCCACCCTGCCCGAACAGGCCGCCATGGACGATGCCTACTGGGAACAGGTGATGGCGGTGAAGACGGCCGTCAACAAGGAACTGGAGAAGCAGCGCAATGACAAGCTGATCGGCGCCGCGCTGAGCGCCGAGGTGACCCTGTTCTGCGCCGAGCCGCTGCATGCCATGCTGGCGCGTCTGCAGGACGAGCTGCGTTTCGTGCTGATTGTCTCGCAGGCGCAGCTGCGGCCGCTGACCGACGCGGGCGACGCGGCCCCGACGGAAGTGCCAGGTCTGTGTCTGCGCATTACCCCGTCTGCCAACCCGAAGTGCGTGCGCTGCTGGCACCACCGCCCCGACATCGGCGTACATGCCGAGCATCCGGAACTGTGTGCACGCTGTGTCGAGAATATCGTTGGCGCCGGCGAGACGCGGCACTATGCCTGAGGCTACGGGTTTGCAGAACGGCATTGCAGCCGGCGCGCGGGTGACGCTGCACTTCTCTCTGGCACTGGCGGATGGCACGCTGATCGACAGCAATTTCGACAAGGCGCCTGCGAGCTTCGTGATGGGTGACGGCAGTCTGCTGCCTGGTTTCGAAGAGGCCCTGCTGGGCGCCGTGAGCGGCCAGCGTGTGGACGTGCTGCTGCCGGTCGAGAAGAGTTTCGGTGCCATCAACGCAGACAATGTGCAGGTGCTGCCGCGTCGCAAGTTTGCGGCACTCCTGGCCAATTCCACCGACCCGGTGGTCGAGGGCACCGTGCTGTCGTTTGCCGATGCCGGGGGGTTCGAGATTCCCGGTGTGGTGAAGTCGATTGACGAGGACACGCTGGTGGTGGACTTCAATCACCCGCTCGCGGGTCGCGAGATTCGATTCAATGCGCACGTCCTGGCGGTCATCCCCCACGGAGTGCAGGTCATGGAGATACGCTGATGACTGTCGTGCAACATGTCACACCGTCGCAAGGGGCCTCTGCGGCCCAGATCAAGCTCGCCAATCCCCGCGGCTTTTGCGCCGGGGTGGACCGCGCCATCGACATCGTCAACCGGGCGCTGGACATCTATGGCGCGCCGATCTACGTGCGTCACGAAGTGGTCCACAACAAGTTTGTGGTGGACATGCTGCGGCAACGCGGCGCGATCTTCGTGGATGAGCTGGCAGACATTCCTTCGCTCGATGCGGCAGGGCGTCCTTCCATCGTGGTCTTCAGTGCCCACGGTGTTGCGCAGGCCGTGAAGGAAGAGGCAGAGCAGCGCGGCTTCAAGATTTTCGATGCCACCTGCCCCCTGGTGACCAAGGTGCACCTGGAAGTCATCAGCTTCAGCAGCGCTGGCCGCGAGTGTGTCCTGATTGGCCATCAGTTCCATCCTGAAGTCGAAGGCACGATGGGGCAGTACGACGACAGCAATGGCGGCCACATCTATCTGGTGGAATCCGTTGAGGATGTAGAGCGACTGGAAGTCCGCGATCCACAGCGTCTTTCCTATGTCACACAGACGACGCTGTCGATGGACGACACCTCGCGCATCATCGATGCCTTGCGATTGCGCTTTCCCGACATCGAAGGGCCCCGCAAGAAGGACATCTGCTACGCCACGCAGAATCGCCAGGATGCGGTGAAACAGCTGGCGCTGGAGTGTCAGCTGCTGCTGGTGGTGGGCTCGCCCAACAGCTCCAACTCGAACCGTCTGAAGGAACTGGCCGAGCGTCTGGGTTGCGAGTCCTATCTGATCGACAGTGTGGACGACGTGCAGCCGCAGTGGTTCGAGAACAAGACCCGCTTTGGTGTGACAGCCGGCGCCTCGGCGCCAGAGATTCTGGTGCAGCAGGTGGTGGAGCGCCTGCGGCAGATTTGCGGCATGGAGCCGGAAGAACTGGCGGGCGTGGAAGAGAACATCGTCTTCAGCATGCCCAAGGAACTGCGCCGCTGAGTCCGGGCGTTCTAGAACGCCCAGGCTATCAGCAGCCAGAAGATCACGAAGAAGGCCAGGAATCCGAGCAGCATGAATTGCAGCTCGCCCAGCAGGCCGTCGCCCGAAGTGATGGTGAACACCACCATCACCACGATGGTGAGAAAGAACGAGATTACGGCGGCGTCGCGCATGCCCAGCCCCGGTGCCAGATGCGTGGCCGCCAGCTCTGCCAGCAGCGGCAGCATCAGTGCCGCTGCGATCACCAGCAGCACGAGCAGCGAGACCAGGGCGATGGCGATCTTGCGGGAATCGTCCTTGTCCTTCTTGTCAGTTTCTCCCACCATCTTCATTCACTCTTCTGATTGGCCTTGATGATTTCCCGCACCTTGTTGGGGTCGGGCATGCCTTTGGCGATGATCTCGGGATTGTCTCCCGAGGTGTACAGCTCGATGGTGCCCGTGCCGAAGATGCGGTTGGCGAACGTCTGCTTCACTTTCACGCTGCGAATGCCGTCGATGTCCACTTCCGAGCGCTCCTTGCTGAGCAGCCCCTTCTCGTAAAGCACGTGGTCCCTGGTGACACTCAATCTGGACGACTTGTTCTGCAGATGCCAGTACAGCAGGATCAGGATGCCGACGCCCAGCGGGATCAGCAGGATGCTGAGCACAAAGCCCAGCGGATGATTCTTGAACATCGGAGGGTTGGCGGCGTAAAGCTCTTGCATGTCAGAGTCCTGCTTCCATGAGGAAGTCCTGAATGGTGGTGTAGATGCGCACACGCTCCTCGGCAGTGAAGCGGCCGTGGCCGCCGCCGGGAATTGTCAGCAGCTGGTTGCGGACATTGGTGGCCGCCAGGGCACGGTGCAACTCCACGCCGTGGGCATAGGGCACCACGGCATCGGCATCGCCGTGAATGCTGAGAATGGGTGGCAGGTCATTGCGAACATAGCGGATTGGCGACAGGCGCTGGGCGAGCGCAGTCGGTTGCGCCACGCCGTTGAACCAGCGCGCCGCATTCTCGGCCATGTTGGGCCCCTGAATGACGTCCTGCACATCGGTGACGCCGAACCAGTTGATGGCGGCGGCCACCAGTGGCGTCGCGCCGTCCGGGCAGCCGGCCGCGAAGCCTTCGCTGTCGGGAATCATGGCCATGGCCAAGGCCAGATGACCGCCGGCCGACTGGCCGCTGACCACGAGCTTCTGCGGGTCGATGTTGAAGCGCGCGGCTTCCGTGGCGATGGCGCGCAGGGCGCAGAAGCCATCGATGACGGCTGCCGGAGCCGGCGCAGTGCCGCCCAGGCGATAACCCACATTCACCACATTCCAGCCCATCTCCAGCCAGGGCAGCAGTGCCATGATCTGGGCATTCTTGTTGCCAGCCACCCAGAAGCCGCCATGAAAGAACACGAGCGTGGGTTGTGGCGTCGTGACATCGCGGCGCGAATACACATCCATCGCCAGTTGCGCGCCGGCCTGGGAGGTGTAGGGCACATCGATGCTGACCTGGTAACGGGTTTCAATCTCGGCGGCGAAGCTTGCCGATTCTGTCAGCTGCGCGGCGGCTGGCATCGCACAGGTGCCGGCGAGCAGGGCCGCCAGCAGGATGGTTGTTCGCATGATGCATTCCTGTTTCAGTATCGTCACGTCAAGAAAGGGGAATAAAACTGTTCGGGGCGGAGTGTAGCCTGATTGATACGCTGCGGCACAGGGGGTGATGCAGTAGTTGTTCAGAACATATTCAGAATAGCCTGCAAATACAGGGAATTGGCGGGTTCCCACCCATTCAAGGGTGGTGACACGAGCGTTTGCTCGGCTATACTCCGGCCCGAATTTCAAAAACAACAACCCACTGGGAATTCGCATGATCATCTACGGCGTGGCGCTCCTGGCGGCCTGTTTGCTCGCTGGCCTGTATCTTGGTGAACTGCTCGGTCAATTGCTGGGCGTGCAGGCCAACGTGGGCGGTGTGGGCATCGCGATGCTGCTGCTGGTGCTGGCCTGCGGATCGGCGCGCATGCAGTCCCTGGTGACAGGCGCTGCCGGTGACGGTGTGAAGTTCTGGGGTGCCATGTATATCCCCATCGTGGTGGCCATGGCGGCGAGTCAGAATGTCGTGGCCGCCGTGAGTGGCGGCATGCTGGCCGTGCTTGCCGGCGTGCTGGCGGTGCTGGTCAGTTTCGCGCTGGTGCCCGTCCTCAGCAGGATCGGCCCGCAGAGTCCGCCACTGCCTCCGCTGGAAGAGGACCTCTGATGGAGACTCTGCGTACCGTCATTCAGGCCAATGGCCTGATCGTGGCATTCCTGGTTGTTGGCGTGAGTGTGTGGCTGTCCTACTGGATTTCGCGCCGGTTCACGCGCGGTCGCATTCACGGTTCGGCCATCGCCATCATTCTGGGATTGCTGGCTGCCTATGTCGCCGGCCAGTTCACTGGCGGCTCACGTGGCGTGGCGGATATCAGCCTGCTGGCCGGCATCGGACTGATGGGCGGCGGCATGATGCGGGACTTCGGCATCGTCTCCACGGCCTTCGGCGTGCAGCTTCAGGAGCTGCGCAAGGCGGGCATGGTGGGCATCGTCTCGATCTTTCTGGGGGTCATCGTCTCGTTCATTGCGGGCGGCCTGGTGGCCGTGGCCTTCGGGTATACCGATGCCGAGAGCATTACCACCATCGGCGCTGGCGCGGTGACCTACATTGTCGGCCCCGTGACGGGGACGGCCATTGGCGCCAGCTCCGATGTGATTGCGCTGGCGGTGGCCGCGGGCGTGGTGAAGTCGATCCTCGTGATGATCGGCACTCCACTGGTGGCCCGCCATATCGGCCTGAACAATGCGCAGTCCGCGATGGTGTTCGGCGGACTGATGGGCACGACCAGCGGGGTGGCAGGGGGGCTGGCGGCCACCGATCCACGTCTGGTGCCCTACGGCGCCATGACGGCTACGTTCTACACCGGGATTGGCTGCCTGATGGGCCCGTCCGTGCTTTATTTCATCGTTCGTGCACTCGTCTGAAGAGTGTCAGTTGCCACACAAGGAAAACGCAGGAATGAACAAAGGCAGTCAAGCAGATCAGCGCAGCTTTCCAGCGCTCAGTTTCGGCAATTCCGATGTCGCGCTGCAGACCACGGCGGGCGAATGGACGTACTCCGATCTGCATGAACGGATCAACAAGATGGCCTCTGGCCTGCTGGAAGGCAAGACAGACCTGAAGGAAGAGCGTATTGGTCTGCTCATTCCTGGGGGCGTTGACTATGTGACTACCCTGCTGGGCGTCTGGCGCGCCGGTGGCATCGCAGTGCCTCTGAATGTCGCAGGCGCCCTGCCTGAAGTGGAGCATGCTCTGACCTGCGCGCAGGTCACCCGCCTGGTGGTCTGCCTGTCGCTGGATACCGACCAGATTGTCGCGCTGCACATCCTGTGTCAGGCCCTCAAGATCGAGATGTTGACCGTGGCGGAGACACTTGCCGATGGCGTGGGCAAATTGCCGGTCATTGCGCCGGAACGTCGCGCCATGATCCTGTTCACCAGTGGCACCACCGGCAAGCCCAAGGGTGTGGTGAGTACCCACAAGAACATTCGCGCGCAGGTCATTACTCTGCTCGACGCCTGGGGCTGGCAGGCCAAGGACTCCATTCCGCTGTTCCTGCCCCTGCATCACATTCATGGCATCGTCAATGTGCTGTGCTGCGCCTTGTGGATCGGCGCCCGCGTCGCCGTGTTCCCGCGCTTCGAGATGGATCTGATCATGACGCAGGTCCGGCTGCGCAAGTACACAGTGTTCATGGCTGTACCAACCATTTATGTGAAGATCATTCAGTATCTTGAGGGGCTGGATGCCGGCAAACGCGAGGCCATCACCTCGGCGTTCAAGCTCATGCGGCTGAACGTCAGCGGATCTGCCGCCTGCCCGGTGAAATTGTTCAACCAGTGGAAGGCCATGACGGGCCAGACGCTGCTGGAGCGCTATGGCATGACCGAGATCGGCATGGGTATCTCCAATCCCTATCTGGGCGAGCGTCGCGCTGGTGCCGTGGGCATTGCGCTCAAAGGTGTTGACGTGGCGCTGTTTGATGACAATGGCGGGCAGATCGACAAGGACGACGTCCCGGGCGAGATCCGTGTGCGCGGCGACAATGTGTTTCTGGAATACTGGAACAATGCCCAGGCGACGGCAGAGAGCTTCGTTGACGGCTGGTTCCGCACCGGCGATGTTGCCGTGCGCGAGAAGGGCTATTTCCGCATCATGGGCCGTTCTTCCGTCGACATCATCAAGTCTGGCGGCTACAAGCTCTCAGCGCTGGAGATCGAAGGCACGCTGCTGACCCACGAGAAGATCGCCGAATGTGCCGTAGTGGGCATGGAAGACGAAACCTGGGGCGAAGCGGTCACGGCGTTCGTGGCGCTCAAGCCTGGACAGAATCTGAGTCTGCCGGAACTCAAGGCCTGGTGCGAGACTCGCATGTCGCCCTACAAGATCCCCAAGAGCCTGCGTCTGCTGCAGTCTCTGCCGCGCAACGCCATGGGCAAGGTCGTCAAGCCGGACCTGAAGCGGCTGTAACTGCAAATGCAGCGCTTGCAGGTGCTGCAGCCGCAGAACCGGCCGCTGCCGGGCTCACAGGCGGCATTCATACGTGGCCGGCACAGGCAGCGCCTTCCATGTCTGGAATTGCTGGTAGAAGGCTGGCAGTGACGCCCCAAAGGCATTCTGGAATGCCGACTCGGCAGTATTGCCAGCCGCTATCGCAGCCCCGTAGGTCAACAGCGCGTCCGCGCTGGACGTGCTCATCAGATGCTGCACCCCAAGCATTGCCAGTGGGTACACCGGCCCCGGCCGGCTGAAACTCTGCGCTGACTCCAACAGGTTCAGGTCCGGAAGTCCCGGCGGCTGGCTGGCTGCGAAATCCGTGACTTCCTTGAGCATGCAGCCGCGCGCCGTGCCGATGGACACCGTTCCCTGATTCGCAATCCCCAGCCAGCCAAGGTATTCCGCGGCACCTTCGATCATCCAGTGCAGGCCTGCAGGCTGCGGTCCGCCAATCCAGCGCTGCTCGAACTGCAGCAGGTGAAACACTTCGTGGATGATGATCTTCCTGCGTGTCACCGGGCCGTGCACTGTCCAGCCCTGATTGGCGACGCAGATCGTCATGTTCCGTGCGCCGGTGAATGCCGAGGCACCGCCGCTGGTGCATCCGGTTGCCGTTCTCGAGGTGGCGATGGTGGTGCTCTGCTGCACAGTGCGGCCCAGAGTGCTCTGATAGAAGCTGCTGGCAAACTGCACGGCGTCCTCAATCAGCTGGCGGTCTTCACTGCTGGTGGCTGAGTCGAACTGGAACGCAAAGACACTGCCAGAGGGGGCTGGCGACGGACTGGGACTCGGTGCAGCTGTCTGCGCGCCAAGACGCACCCTGAAATTGCCAGTGGCATAGGCACTGATGCCGAAGCGGGCTGGCTCCACCTCCAGCCCGGCGTTCTGGTACAGCTGGCGGACTGCCGCTTCGTCGCTGCAATAGACCCGCAACAGGTGCTCGCCCGCTGCCAGGGCCGAGACGTTCCAGGTGTACTCGGCGCCCGGGGTGCCCGTGGCAAACGCAGTGCCATCACGTTCCAGTATCACAAGATTGGCGTCGCCCTGCGGGTCGGCGCATTGCGGCAGAGTCATGGTGACAGACGCCGGACGCAGTCCATTGCTGAAATCGCGCAGCGAGCTGACCTGGAAGCTGCCAAGGCTGGTGCCAAGCTGCGTGGAGTTGCCGGTGATGTTGCGCAGGACGGCGAGGCTGGCGGCGTCATTGCGCAGGCGCAAGTCTGCCTCTGTCCCGGGCACATGGTCGAACATCAGGCTCAGCACACGGCCATCCAGCGTCGGGTCTGCATTGGCAATCAGCACCTGGTCCCGATAGACCCCGGCACGGAAGCTGCCACTGCAGCTCTTGCCCGTGCTGCTGTCAAAGGGGGCTGCGCTGTCGACACGGAATATCAGGTCGGGGCTTGCCAGACGGAGTGTCAGGGCCAGCAGCCGGGCCTGGCCGCTGGCGTCCTTTTCCACTTCTCCTGCAGCATTCTGCAGTGCCACGCAGCTGTTCAGCAGCCCTGTGCCGCCGTCGAACATGCCGACATTGTTGAAGGTCGTCAGGGTGCCGGGTGGCGGTTCGGCGGCGATGCTCACCGCAGGGGCCAACAGAAAGCTCAGTAGCAGAAGGCTGGCAAAGCCGGAATGTCTGTCCATGGCGCATGTTCCTGATGGGGCTGTTGCGGGGAGAATAAGAGCCGGCGAGCCGGCTGTCCATTCCAGGATTGACATTCTCCAGATGCTTGCGTGATACTTGCTATATCAAGTAACAAGCAAGGAGATTGCAAGTGAGTATCGGAACGGAAGGCAAAGTACTGCTGGGGCTGTCCCATGTACAGACGCGGCTGCAGAAGCGTCAGGACCAATGGCTGGCGGCCCATGGCATCAGCTTCAAGGAATTTCAGGTGATGAGCGCGCTGAACGAGGCAAGCACGCACTCTCTCAAGCGCATCGATCTGGCGGAACAGGTGGGGCTCAGTGCGTCCGGGGTGACCCGCATGCTGCTGCCCATGGAGAAGATCGGGCTCATCAGCAAGGAAGAGGGGGCACGGGATGCCCGCGTCAGCCTGGTGCGACTTTCCGAGGCCGGCGAGCGCATACTGGCGGACGCTGAGAAGTCCTTCACGCAGAGCGCCCGCACCTTCATGAAGTCTCTCACTGAAGAGCAGCGCGCGGCGCTGGCCACACTTTCCGGGGTAGTTCTGAAATGACGCACGCCTTCGACAGCCAGCCCACGCTCATCGGCCCTTCCCTTGCGCTTCGCCCCCTCGCGGCGGAGGACTTCGAGCCCTTGCATGCCGCGGCCTCCGACCCACTGATCTGGGCGCAGCACCCGCAACCTACGCGCTGGCAGCGTGACGTCTTTCGCACGGCCTTCTTCGAGGGCGCCCTGGCCAGTGGCAGCGCGTTCGTGGTGCTGGACAATGCCACGGGAACGATGATTGGTTCAACCCGGTACTACGACTGGGATCCGCAGGCGCGCGAGATCGCCATTGGTTTCACGTTTCTTGCCCGGCCCTGGTGGGGCGGCCAGACCAATCAGGAAATGAAGAAGCTGATGCTGGACCATGCATTCCGCTGGGCAGACACCGTGTGGTTTCACATCGGCGTGGACAACTGGCGCTCACGCAAGGCTCTGGAGAAGATCGGGGGGCGCTTCTCCCACGAAGCGCTCAGGGGCATGGGCGGCGTCGAGCATCTCAGTGCTTTCTACCGCATCGACAAGCCAGGCATCGAGCCCTGACATGCAAGGGCAAGCCTGCGGCGCCCTGGGAATGCAATTTTGTGTGGCATCTCGTCATAGTCGTGGCAAAGCGGTATGACTTGGCACTAGAATCCGGCCATCCCCTCCCGGGGCAATGGTGTTGACACCATCAAGTCACATCATCAATTCACAACCACAATTCACAACCACAATTCACAACCACAATTCACAACAACAAGAAGGAATGTTCCATGAAAGCATTTTCACGACTGGCCGCGCTGTGCGGTCTTGGCCTGGCCTGCGGGCTGTCTTCCGTGGTGTCTGCCGCCGAAGCCATTCCCGTGATGATCAACAACAGCGGCATTGCATTCTCCCGCATGCAGGATGGCCAGGTCATCGCCTATGACCCCGTGGCTGCCTACGACGAGCACGCCATTCAAGTGGCCGACTGCAATGCCTTCAAGGCGGATCTGAAGGGCGTCAGCTGGTGCTTCTCCAGCCTCACCAATCAGGAATCCTTTGTCGCTGCCACTACGGAGACGGGTGCCAACCGCTATGTGCCTTTTGGCGGCGGACACTGTTCACTCGGCCTGGCCAACGGCAATCTGGCGGCCCGTGGCGACCCCCGCACGGCCATCCGCATCGGCAACGAACTGATTCTGAATGGCAACTTCGATGTCCGCACGCGCTTCCTGCAGGACACGGAGCGCAATCTGGACAACGCGCGCCTGCGTTTTCAACTGGCCATTCAGAACGGCGATCTCGTCGAGAATTGAACCCGACGTCTGGCAGGCCGGTCAGTACACATCCTTGTCCAGATTGACCTGCCAGTAGCCCACATCCCTCCATGCGCCAAGCTTGTAGCCCACTTCCGCGAAGTGGGCGACCTTGCGCATTCCGAATTTCTCATGCAGGGCCACACTGTGGGCATTGGGCAGCGCGATGCAGGCGACGACTGCATGAATCGGGCGCTTCTGCAGGGCGTCGAACAAGGCGCTGTACAGGGCTGTTCCCAGGCCTCGCGCCAGCGCGTTCTGCCGCAGGTACACCGTGATCTCCACGCTGTGCCGGTACGCGTGCCGTGCCTTCCACGGCGTGGCATAGGCATAACCGGCAATGACACCATCCTGCTCCGCCACCAGCCAGGGCAGCGCGAGTGCCTGCACGGCCTCCATGCGGCCGGCCATGTCGCTGGCAATGACGGGCACTTCCTCGAAACTGATGGCAGTGGTTTCCACGTAGGGGCGGTAGATATCGGCTATCTGGGGGGCGTCTTCACTGCGGGCGTTGCGGATCATTGCTACGGCTCTGCACAAGGTTTCTGGAACAGGTGTATGGCGCAATTCAGGCAATCTGCGCCGGCGCAATCTTAGCGGCTCACAGATGTCACTCACAATCACAGATGGCGAGAAAAACCTCATTTTCTTCGCCAGGCAATTGTGCTATCAGTGGCGCCGTTCCTGCCCGACACACAACAACAAGCATACAGTTCGAATTCAGAGGACATCATCATGAAACGCATTCCACTTGCGCTGGCCCTGCTGGCCAGTCTGTTTTCCTTCCAGGCCCAGGCGCTTGACGTCGCCGCCCTCAACGCCGCGCTGGCTGCCAGTGAGGCTCGCCCCGCAGCGGACAAGGACGCCGATGCCCGTCGCAAGCCCGCCGAGACACTGGATTTCGTCGGCATCGATGCGGGCATGACAGTCGTCGATCTGATCGCCGCAGGCGGCTACTTCACGGAAGTGCTGTCCAATGCCGTCGGTCCGTCCGGCAAGGTCTACATGCAGAACGCCCCGGCGTCGCTGACCGGCGAGCGCGGCACCCGCACGGAGCAGGCCATCAATGACCGCCTGGCCGGTGGACGTCTCGCCAATGTCGAGCGCCTGAATCGCGATGCCCATGACCTGGGTCTGCCCGACGGTTCGCTGGACGCGGCTGTCATTGCCCTGGAATACCACGAGCTCTATCGCAATGCCGACCCGCAGACCGAGGCAAACTTCCTGGCCGAAATGAAAAGAGTACTGAAGTCCGGGGGGGTGTTGGGTATCATCGACCACGCTGGCAATGCCGGCAACGACAACGGACCCATGCACCGAGCAGAGTTCGAGAAGGTGCTGGCAGGTGCCGCGGCCGCAGGCTTCATCGTGGATGGCACCAGTGATCTGCTGCGCAATCCCGCCGATGACCGCAGCCTGACAGTCTTCGATGCGAGCATTCGTGGCGTGACTGACCAGTTCATCGTCAAGCTGCGCAAACCCTGACAACATCACAAGAACAACGGCGGACGAGTACACCATCATGATCCTTTCGCGACTATTGCGCGGGGTGCTGGCAGCAGCACTGACGCTGGTTTCCACCGTGGCGCTGGCCGCCCCGCAGGGCTGGTCCAGGCTGCTTGAGCCTGCCGAGCTGGCGGCCATCCTGCAGAATTCACCGCAGGTGCGCGTGCTGCACGTGACAGGTGACTACGCAGCCGGGCATATCCCCGGGGCCGTGGCGGCGCCTTATCCGCAGTTCCGCGGGCCGCAGGAAAACCCGGGTCAATTGCGCGATGTCTCGCAACTGACGGCCACAGTGCAGTCGCTGGGCATCGACGCCGATACGCCGGTGGTGGTGGTTCATCAGGGCTCCAATGCGTCAGATTTTGGCGCGGCCGCCCGTGTGTACTGGACTCTCAAATCCCTGGGCGTTCAGGACCTGGCGATCCTCAATGGCGGGTTTGCGGCATGGACGGCGGCGAACCTGCCCGCCAGTACCGAGGCGAGTACCGTGTCGGTATCCGGTTTCACGCCGCAGTGGAGCAATGCCTGGCGTGTGACGACTGACGAAGTGGAGGCGCTGGTTGCAGAAGGCAGTGCACGTCTCATCGATGCCCGTCCGCAGACCTTCTTCGAAGGGCTGCAGGCCAGTTCCGGGCGTCCTGGCACCATCCGCGGCGCTGGCAACCTGGCCTTCGAGACGTTCTTCGAAGGCAGTCGCGTCAAGCCGCAGGCGCAGGTCAGCAGCATACTGGCGTCCTACCCGCAGCAGTCCGCCCCCATGACCGTTTCATTCTGCAACACTGGCCATCAGGCCGCAGTGAACTGGTTCATCATGAGCGAGCTGCAGAATGTGCCCAACACCCGTCTGTATGCCGAAAGCATGACCGAGTGGAGCATGGCAGACCGCCCCATGGACAATCAGCCCAGCCGTCTCAAGCATTACTGGGAGATGACGACGAGCTGGGTTGGCACTCTGTTCGGCGCCTGATCCATGTCTGCAACTACTTTTAGCGTGGTCCCGCGCAGGACCGGACTTGTGCTGCTCGGGTTTGGCCTGGTGTTCGGCACCTTCGCCATGGCCGGGCCCCGTGCTGCTCTGCTGATGCTGGTGGGCCTGGGCTTCGGGCTGACGCTGGAGGGCCTGCGCTTCGGCTTCACCGGGCCATGGCGCACCATCGTCACCGAGCGTGACGGCCGGGGCCTTGTCTCCCAGTTTCTTGCCATCGGTCTGACCGCGTGCGTGGCCTTCCCACTGCTTGCCTCCTTTCCCACAGAACTCAATGGGGCCCATGCCCCCATCGGCATCGCCATGATCGCGGCCGCCTTCGTGTTCGGCATGGCCATGCAGCTGGTGATGGGCTGCGGCTCGGGCACGCTGGTGAATGCCGGCAGCGGCAATGCCATCGCCCTGGTGGCTCTGCCTGGTTTCATCGCCGGCAGCTTCCTGGGGACGCTGCACCTGGGCTGGTGGCAGAGCTTCGGCGTGCTGCCGCTGATCACCCTGCAGGGGCAGTTCGGCAGCAATGGCGGGCTGGCAGTGACACTGCTCGGTCTCGCAGTGCTGGCCGCACTGGTGCTGCGCCGGGCTGAACCTGGCAAGCGCGTGCCGCCGCGCCGGTTGCTGATCGCGGCGGCCCTGATTGCGGGACTGGCCGTTCTGAATCTGGTGATCGCCGGACAGTCCTGGGGAGTTGTGTATGGCCTGGGTCTGTGGGGCGCCAAGCTGGCAACGGCAGCAGGCGCCGATCTGGCGGGCAATGCCTTCTGGGGCGCGCCGGCCCATGCCGAACGCCTTGTGCAGTCCTTGCTGACCGATGTCACATCCCTGACCAATATCGGCCTGATCGCCGGAGCCTTCTTCGTGATGCGCTGGCGTGCCAGCCCTGATGCCCAGGTGGCTCCGCTGGCTGCGGGCAGCTGGGTCATCGTGCTGGTGGCTGGCGTGGTGCTGGGCTACAGCGCACGGGTGGCGCTGGGCTGCAATGTGGGGGCGTTCTTCAGTGGCGTGTCCACCGGCAGCCTGCATGGCTGGGTGTGGTTCCTGGCCGCGTTCGGCGGCTCACTGCTGGGTATTCGGCTGCGACCACGGCTGCTGGTGCCCCTGGCGGCGGCCAGCCAGGGAGGAGGGCGCTGATGTCACTCGCCAATCTTCCCGGCCGTCCACTGGCAGGCAGTCTCACCATGGTCTTCGTGCTGGTGCTGCTGCTTGTCGATCACGGGCAGTCACGCCCGATCAATCCGTATCAGGCCCCGGCACCGGTGGCGCTGGGGTCTGGCGTGGCGCCGACAGCTGCTCACTGCACGGCGCCCTGAACTACATCAATCAGTCTGTGCGACCGGCCGCCTCGCGGGCAATCCGCAGGGTGGCTTCCGTGCTGCCAGAGATCCCCGCGTCACCCCAGTAGCCGACCGTCGGCATCAGGAAGCCCTGTTCCAGACGGGCCACGATGTCGTTGGCACTGGTGGTGATGCCGCAAGGCACATTGTGTTCCTTGCACAACGCCACGACGCTGGCGATGGCTTCCTGCACTTCGGGATGATTGCCAGGCAGACCCATGTTCATGGAAAGATCCGCTGGCCCCACGAAGATCGCACTCACGCCGGGTGTCGTCATGATCGCTTCGGCATTCTGGACACCCTGCAGGGATTCAATCTGCAGCACGGCCAGCAACTCGCCGCGCTCGTTCAGGGGCCAGGTGTCGGCACGCTGGGTGTAGTCCGACACGCCCCAGTACCAGGTGGCCACGCCCGGCGAGGAGCCGCGCACACCAACAGGGTCGGCGATCTCGGAGCCGCGGGGCTGCGGGTAGCGCATGGCAGCGACCGCACGGCGCGCCTGCTCGGCGGTTTCCACATAGGGGAACATGATGCCGAAGGCGCCGATGTCCAGAATCTGCTTCACCATCCATTCCGGGTCATTGCGGCCGTTGGCCGGCAGACGCACGATCGGCGTTGTCCGCATCTGCGTGTGGCCCTGCTCGGCGATGCGCTGCTTGTCGGTCATGCCCAGCAGGAATTCCTGCAGAGTTTCCATGCTGAATGCCGTGTGCTCCATGTCGATGAGCACGTAGTCGAGATTGGAACGTGCCAGGGCACGCGCGTTCGCGGGAGAGAAATCGCCGGAGAACAGGCCGAAGACGGGCTCGCCCTTGGCGAGTGTCTCGATGCTGCGATTGATGCGCACATCGTCCTGTGCGTGTACGGCCGTGGTGGCGATGCCCAGCAGGCATGCCAGGCTGAGAGCTTTCAATTTCATTGGTCTGACCTCGTGACGGCGGGCGTCACTTGTGAAGTGTGTTGTGAGTGGAATCAGTGCTTGCGCAGCACCTGGCGCCTTGCAAGCGCCGCCATGGTAGCAAGCAGAGGTGTCAGGTCAACCTGAAAGCGTGATGCCGCTGATCTCATGTGCGCAGAGCGAGCAACTGCGGCCCGGCGGCAGATCGGCAGGTAGTGTGACAACACCGATTTGCACTCGGTGCAGCGCCAGTACCGGGTTGCGGAAG
>CAYWMC010000022.1:0-15168 GCA_964459345.1 uncultured Klebsiella sp.
GAATATCGAGCCCTTCGCGCAACAAATTGATGCCAACCAGCACATCAAATGAACCTAGTCGAAGATCTCTTATGATCTCCGAGCGTTCAACAGTATCAATGTCAGAGTGCAGATAACGCACTCTTACATCATGGTCACCAAGGTAGTCAGTCAGATCCTCTGCCATGCGCTTTGTCAGGACAGTCACAAGAACTCGTTCTTTCCTGGACACCACCTCTCGAATGACAGAGAGCAGATCATCCACCTGTGTTGTTGCAGGCCGGATCTCCAGAACCGGGTCGACCAGCCCAGTTGGCCTTACCAGTTGCCTGACCAACTGCCCAGCATGCGCCTCTTCGTATGGCCCCGGCGTGGCGGAAACGAAGATGATCTGCGGGATAATCTGCTCCCATTCCTCAAAACGAAGCGGTCGGTTATCAAGAGCCGATGGCAATCGGAATCCGTATTGGACCAACGTCTCCTTACGGGACCTGTCTCCCTTGTACATGGCGCCCAGCTGTGGAATCGATACATGAGACTCATCAGCAATAATCAGTGCATTTGGTGGGAGGTAGTCGTACAAGGTCGGAGGCGGTTGCCCCTCTCTTCTCCCCGACAAGTAGCGAGAGTAATTTTCGATACCAGTGCAGTATCCGAGCTCAGCAATCATTTCGAGATCATATTGAGTTCTTTGCGAAAGACGCTGCGCTTCCACGAGCTGATGATTGCTTTCAAGTTGCAGTACTCTCTCTCGCAATTCAATTTTTATGTGGTCCATGGCATCCACCATCGTCTGCCTGGGAGTCACATAATGCGACTTTGGAAAAACAGTAAGGCGTGGCACCTTTTTGACGATGACGCCTGTCAACGGATCGAAATACGCGAGTGATTCAATCTCATCATCAAACAATTCAACTCGAATCGCATATTTGTCGGATTCAGCCGGGAAGATATCGATAACGTCACCACGCACTCGATAAGTTGCTCTCTGGAGCTCCATGTCATTGCGCGTATATTGCAGCTCGGCAAGTCGACGCAAAAGATTGCGCTGATCAATTTTGTCGCCTCTATCCAGATGCAAAACCATCTGCAGATAGGACTTTGGATCTCCCAGACCATAAATTGCAGAGACCGTCGCGACCACGATAACGTCGGGGCGCTCCAGCAGCGCCTTGGTGGCAGACAATCTCATCTGCTCAATATGTTCATTGATGGAGGAATCTTTTTCTATATAGAGGTCTGAAGATGGTACGTAGGCTTCGGGCTGATAGTAGTCGTAGTAGGACACGAAATATTCAACCGCGTTGTCGGGAAAAAACTCTGTGAATTCACCGTACAATTGTGCTGCCAACGTTTTGTTGGGTGCCATGACAAGCGCAGGCCTTTGTGTCCTCTCTATCACATTTGCGATCGTAAAAGTCTTTCCCGAGCCTGTTACGCCCAGCAAGGTCTGAGCAGCAAGCCCGCTTTCCAGCCCTTCAACCAGTTTTTCGATTGCCTGCGGCTGATCCCCTGCAGGCTTGAATCTCGAATGAATCTTGAATCCGGATGTCATGAAATTTCCAATGCAACAAAGTGTGGAAGGATTCGGGAGGAACTGGCAGCACCGAGTATATCAGCATTGATGTCGCCCTTATTCGGACCAGATAAGGGTTGACCCTCCCTGGGATAGTGATTAGTATACGCACGCTTTGAGAGCTTCCAGAAATACTCTCAATTACTGCCCAATAGCTCAATGGTAGAGTAGGTGACTGTTAATCACTTGGTTCCTGGTTCGAGCCCAGGTTGGGCAGCCAATTTCCCCGCACACCCTCTTGTCGTTCAATTTTCTCATCAGTAGCCTGACTTCGCGCCTCCATTCAGTGATACGGAATCCAATCTTTGCTTGGGCAAATCTGCGTCTGTTATTTGGGGCACTTATACGCGCAGCAACATTGCGCTATAGTGCGCCTCGTATATTTGTACAACTTGCAAAGGAGTTTTGATTCGATGAGATTTTTCTTGGCAGCATTGCTAATTAGCGTCACCAGCATGGTGAACGCCGCAGAAAATGTGAACCCGATCGTTGTGATGGAAACCAATAAAGGTACAGTTCGAATTGAATTGTGGGCAGACAGGGCCCCTATTACGGTTGCCAATTTTTTGCGATATACCGATGCCAATTTCTACAACGGCCTGGTCTTCCATCGTGTGATTCCCGGTTTCATGATTCAAGGTGGTGGATTCAATCCAGCAATGGTCCAATCTTCCACTTTCGAACCCATCAAGAATGAAGCTACAGCCGAACTCAAGAACGCACGCGGCACTCTTGCCATGGCACGCACCCAAGTAGTGGACAGTGCAAGTAGTCAGTTCTTCATCAATCTCGTTGACAATGCGTTCCTGGATCATACAGATGAAACGGCGCGAGGCTTTGGCTATGCGGTTTTTGGTGAAGTGATTGAAGGAATGGATATCGTGGACCAGATTGCGACTGTCGCGACTGGCAACGCTCAAGGTCACCAGAATGTACCGCTGGAGCCTGTTGTAATTACGACCATGCGTCGAGAGTAAACTCCGAATGCCATGCCCGTCGCACCAAGCATAAGGCTGGCTGCGACGGCTTGGCCGTGCTGTTCATCTGCCGCCCCTACCCTTGACGACACTCATAGCTTACTTCTTGTATAGCGTTGTCACTTTGGCTTTCTCACCCCTTCGCCCTTGGACCTGAGCGTCTGTGTCCCATAGCGGATCGCTGGCCACTTCCTTGGGCTGAAAACCATCTACCGCTTTCATCAATATCTCTCGAATCGCATGCAGGTCCATCCTTTTGCATGCTTGCTGGAGCTCCTGAAGCAGCACTTCCAGTTCCTGCCACGTCAATGCAACTTCCTCGGCTCGCATGATCTTTGGGTGCTCGGTACCCGTAACCGATTCGCCAATCAGCAACTCTTCAAACAGTTTTTCTCCCGGGCGCAGACCAGTGTATTCAATTGCGATGTCGCCCTTGTAAGAATTTTCGTCCTTTACGTCATAGCCCATCAGGTGAACCATTTTTCTGGCAAGGTCTATGATCTTGATGGGCTCATGCATATCCAGTACGAATACATCTCCGCCCGTTGCCATGGATCCAGCCTGAATGACCAATTGAGCAGCTTCCTGAACCGTCATGAAGTAGCGAGTCACTTCAGGATGGGTGACCGTTACGGGCCCACCCAGACTGATCTGACGCCTGAACAAGGGCACTACAGATCCTGACGATCCCAGCACGTTTCCAAATCTCACCATGCTGAAACAGGTTGCATTCTGCTTGTATGCAAGTGCCTGCAGAACCTGTTCTGCAAAGCGCTTGGTAGCCCCCATGAAATTGGTAGGCCGAACTGCTTTGTCCGTGGAAATCAGCACAAAGTTGCGCACTCCTGTTTTTTCAGCAGACTGCGCTGATACAAGCGTGCCGAAGATATTGTTTTGAACGCCTTCAATGATATTGCTCTCCACCATCGGGACCTGCTTGTACGCAGCGACGTGATAAACCGTCTCGACAGCGAACCGGCGCATGACGTGCTCCATAAGGGACGCGTTGCAGACATTGCCCAGAAGCGCGACCAGTGCAATATCCTCACCGTGATCGATGGTAGCGCGTGCCTCAAGCAACTCATTCTCCACTGTGTACAAACCATACTCGGAGCTATCCAGAAGTATCAGACGAGAAGGCCTCAGGAAGAGAATCTGCCGGCACAGTTCGGACCCAATGGACCCGGCGGCGCCTGTGACAAGAACAGAGCAGCCCGTTATACAGGCCCCCATGAGTTTTGGATTCGGTGGCACGATGTCGCGCCCGAGGAGGTCTTCGATATCAATATCGCGAACTTCATCTACGCCTACCTTCCCGGACACCATATCGAAAAGGTCCGGCACAGTTTTCACATGTACCGGCAGGTGTTCCAGCCGATTGAGTATTTCCTTGCGTTCAGCATGAGTGGCAGATGGCACCGCAAGGAGAATTTGCCGCACAGAGAAATTGGAGATCAGATCCGCCAATGCCCCGGGGCTGTACACTCGAATGCCGTGGACGGTGCTGCCTATCAAACCTCGACTGTCATCCACAAAAGCCACTGGCAGATATTGATCGCCATTCTGCAATGCCGCGACCAATTGCATGCCGGAACTGCCAGCACCATAAATTATGACGGGCTCCTTGGGACGAAAATTCTGAATGAGACTTTGCAAAGCGACTTTTGCTACGAAACGGCTGCCACCTATGAACAACAGGGAGATCATCCAGTAGAGAGGGAAGATCGCTATGTCGTATCCAGAAGGCTGGATCAGAACATATGACACAGCCGCAAGCAGCACAGTGGAAATGGTGACACCTTGCAGTACGATGAATCCCGACTGCAAACCCATGTATAGAAGAATCGCGCGATACAGTCCGATTCTGTAGAAAACGATGACACTGGTTATATTGGCTACAGCGATGTAGGGGTAGACACCCTGGTTGGAAAGGAAGAAGTCTGACCCAAGCAGCGCAAACGACAACCAGAGCGCAAGGGCCAGCATGAGGCTGTCGGCCAGCATCATCAGCATCTGCTTTACAGTCCTCGAGAGAGGGACCGTGTACAAATTCATAAGCACTCCTTACCCGCACCAAGTCGATGCATCATTACCAGCAAGGGTACTATGCCAATGCCTGCGAAATATACCCCATGTTCAGGGTGTGCACTGGCCAGCCAGGCGAGTGGAAACAGCCAGAAAACATTGATGGTCAGCACTGCAACAGTGACTTTCTGGTGACCGCCTGACTGTCTTGAAGCATGCTGATAGGCATGATGCCTGTGCGCGACATACACAGGTTTTCCTGCGATCGCACGACGCAACAGTGTGACGCTGGCATCCACAATGAAACAGGCCAGCAGCAACAGCCAGGACCACAACGACATGCTTCCGTGCACATGACTTAAAAGGGCGATTATTGCCAGAGTCAGCCCTATGAAACCGCTCCCGACGTCTCCCATGAATATTTTCGCCGGCGGCCAGTTCCATACGAGAAAGCCGGTAGCGCCGCTGAACAATCCAAGACAAAGCAAGGCCAGAGGAATATCGCCATTGCCAAAAAGCATAGCGGCTGCTGCAAGTCCAACAAAGGCTGCTTCCATCCCTGCAAGACCATCAATACCATCCATGAAATTGTAGAGGTTCGTCATCCAGACAAGTGCGACAGGGAGAAACACCCAGACGAAAAGAAATCCCCCAGCGTGGTAGAAGCCAATCTGCAAGGGCGGGATGCTGCCTGCGAGCCATATGGCAAACAAGGCGCAACTGAATTGAATCGCAAGTCTAATTCTTGCGCTCAACTGCGCGCGATCGTCGACCAAACCTGCAAGCGCGACAGGCAATCCCGCTGCAAGTGCTGAAATCGCAGCAAAGCCAGGTTCATATGCCAATGAGACGATGGCCAACATGACGACGTAGGTCAGCACAATGGCAACGCCACCGCCTACTGGCGTCGGCAAGGAATGGGAACTCCTGTGGGATGGGATCGCAAGCATCTGAGTTTGCATCGCCAACTTCCTGACCATGGAAGTGAGGAGCACTGCAAACAGGAATAGTGGGATCGCGAAGAACACAACTGCCATGAACTTACCTGCGCAACTCTCAAAAGTCAGGGCGCCGAAAGACGCCCTGTGTTCACGCTACAGCACAAATTTCAGCTACTCTCTGGCCGAAAATATGATGCGATCGCGATTGCGGGCGATGGTGGCCGGACCGATCCCGCGCACCTCCTCAAGATCTTCAATGGTCTTGAATTCGCCATTCTGCTCTCGATAAGCGACGATTTCGCGAGCCTTGGCAAGACCGATACCGTCCAGTGCCATGGCCAGTGTTTCGGCGTCCGCAGTATTGATATCAACCTGCGTTCGCGCCTCTTCGACCTCTGCCGGACGTGAATCATTTTGCGCCCAGGCGGGAGACTGAATTGATACAAACGCGGCAACAATTAATGCAAGCAAACATGAAGTCCGTTTCATGATGAGTTTCCTTTATTTCCAATTGGATTGAACAGAATGCAGCTTCACTTGGGCTGCACTAGTCAATCTAGCAAAGATTGGAAAAACTGCCATGCAATTGCTCAGAAATCAGTTCCAGCTTGCGCCCAGGATCAGCAGCCTTTGTTATGGGCCGGCCTATGACCAGATAATGGCTTCCAGCAAGTATGGCGTCTACCGGTGTGACAATGCGTTTCTGGTCATTGGCATCATCACCTTCGGTACGTATTCCAGGGGTGACCAGACAGAATGCGTCCCCAAGATGCGCTCTCAGCATCGCGGTTTCCGCGGCAGAACATACCACTCCGTCCATGCCACTTTGCTGAGCCAGCGTTGCCAGTCGAAGGACTTGCTGTGCAGGCGTAATGGCAATGCCCAACTCCACCAGGTCTGACTGGGAAAGACTGGTCAATACGGTAACGGCAATCAGCAGTGGTTTGTGCTGACTGTTTGCAACAGCCGCCCTCGCCGCCTTCATCATTTCACTGCCGCCAGAGGCATGAACATTGACCATCCAGACACCCAGTGCTGCTGCAGCAGCAACGGCTTTGGCAACCGTGTTCGGAATGTCATGAAATTTCAAGTCGAGGAAGACATCGAAGCCCATGCCGATGACTTCCTTTACAAACGCGGGACCGGCGCTGGTAAACAATTCCTTGCCGATCTTGACGCGGCAATGCTGAGGATTGAGTTGTTGTAGCAGGGTGCGCGCCTCGTCCGCTGTGGAGAAGTCGAGAGCTACTACAATACGCCGGGGATCAAAGTTGCAGGTAGTCATGGGTGAATTCTTCCGTCTCCAGAACAAGCCAGTCAGCCAGAATGCGTGGCTTGTTTTACTTGATTTGATGTCGATGACTGCAGCTGCGCCTGCAGTAGTTCAGTTCGCAGTCGCTTTATCTCGCGCTCATTCCGCCACTTCCTGAAGATTCCGGCGCCCAGTGCCAGTCCCAGCATTCCGCCAAGTACGAAACCGGAAAGCACCCACAACGCCAGTGGCTGTGCAGGCAGCACAAAGAAGCCAAAAGAGAGCGCAATCGGCTCGGTATTGAAGAATGAGAATCCAATACTGAACAGAAAGATCAGTACGAGGAACAGCAGGGTGAGGGCACGAGAAAGTTTCAGCATAAATTCAGTGTCTCCAAAATTCAGGACAAAACAAAAGCGTGCCTTTCAAGACTCTCGAAAAACAAAAACGGCAAACCCTTGCGAGATTGCCGTTTCCAGTGTCATAGCGCAGCAAGGGTGCCGCGCTATGGATATGTTTCCAGGCTGAGGTTGACTCTGTCTCGCAGTTCTTTACCAGGCTTGAAATGAGGGACATATTTGCCATTCAGATCTACCGGCGTACCAGTCTTGGGGTTGCGGCCGACGCGAGGAATTCGGTAGTGAAGTGAAAAACTTCCGAATCCTCGAATCTCAATGCGACCACCCTCCGACAACACCTGAGACATATATTCAATCATTGCCTTCACGGACAACTCCACATCCTTGGATGAGAGCTGAGTCTGCTTTCCTGCAATTCGATCAATAAGTTCAGACTTGGTCATGGCCTATTCCTTGTAAATAATCCTGCTGACATCAGTCAACGCTGCACGCGAACAAAAGCACGTTCAGAGATTACTTCTTGTCCATCTCTGCTTTGATCAGATCACCAATTGTGGTTGGTGCTGCCGAAGTTGGCTCCTGATTCTTGTGCTCCTGGATTGCTGACTTCTCGTCATCAATTTCGATTGCCTTGATGGAAAGACCAAGTACTCGGCTCTTGCGATCAACACTGATCACCTTCACTTCCACTTCATCGCCTTCCTTCAGCGCATTGCGAGCGTCTTCCACTTTGTCACGGCTGATTTCAGATGCACGCAGAACACCTTCCACGCCATCTTTCAGTGTGACAGTTGCAGACTTCGCATCAACGGAGGACACAACACCCTTGACGATACTGCCCTTCTCAAATTCACCGACGTAGCTGACGAACGGATCATCTGAAAGCTGCTTGATGCCAAGAGAAATGCGCTCACGCTCGGAGTCGATGGACAGAATGACTGTCTCGATCTCGTCGCCTTTCTTGTATGCGCGGACAGCTTCTTCGCCCGGCTCATCCCAAGAGATGTCGGACAGGTGAACCAGACCATCGATGTTGCCTTCCAGACCGATGAAGATGCCGAAATCAGTGATGGACTTGATGCTGCCACTGATCTTGTCGCCCTTCTTGTATGTCTCTGCGAAGCGATCCCATGGATTCTGGAAGCACTGCTTGATACCAAGAGAAATACGACGTCTTTCTTCGTCGATATCCAGAATCATTACATCTACAACATCGCCCAGCTGAACCACTTTGGAGGGATGAACGTTCTTGTTCGTCCAGTCCATTTCAGACACGTGCACCAGACCCTCTACGCCCTGTTCCAGTTCAGCGAAGCAACCGTAATCAGTAAGATTGGTAACAGTTGCCTTGACGATGGAATTTTCCGGGTAGCGCGCCTTGATTGCGACCCATGGATCTTCGCCGAGCTGTTTGAGTCCGAGAGAAACACGATTGCGCTCTCTGTCATACTTCAGAATCTTCACCTGAATCTCATCGCCAACGTTGACGATTTCACTTGGGTGCTTGATACGCTTCCAGGACATGTCGGTAATGTGCAGCAGACCGTCCACGCCACCCAGATCCACGAACGCGCCGTAGTCTGTGAGGTTCTTGACAACGCCCTTGACGGACATGCCTTCCTGCAGAGCCGCCAGCAATTCATCGCGCTCTTCAGTGCTGACCGCTTCCAGAACCGCACGACGGGAAACCACGACGTTGTTGCGTTTCTGATCCAGCTTGATCAGTTTGAATTCCAGTTCCTGGCCTTCCAGGTGGGTTGTGTCACGGATAGGACGAACGTCCACAAGTGAGCCAGGCAGGAACGCACGGATATTGTTGAGGTCGACGGTGAAACCACCTTTGACCTTGCCGTTGATGACGCCCATGACCACTTCGTTCTTCTCGAACGCTGCTTCCAGATCCATCCAGGATTCGGCACGCTTGGCCTTCTCGCGGGACAGACGTGTTTCACCGAAACCGTCTTCAACAGTTTCCAGTGCTACTTTGACTGAGTCGCCAACTGACAGAGAGAACGTGCCGTTCTCATCCAGAAACTGGCTGCGCGGAATAACACCTTCGGACTTCAATCCAGCGTGGACGGTTACCCAGTCCGAATCGATCGCAATGATTACACCGGTCACAATGGCACCAGGTGTCATATCAATATCATTCAAGCTCTGTTCAAACAATTCAGCGAAACTTTCAGTCATTTCAATTCCTGTGTATTACGAGACTTGCCGTGCTCCAGCTTGCACGGGGTTGTTGAAAAAGTAATGTGATCGACACGCGCTGGTTGAATCGCTCACTTTACGAGATTGCCTGTTTTACCCTGTTCTGTACCAAATCGTTCTTTCACGAGCAAAAGCACCTGCTCGACAACCTGATCGATGGAAAGTGATGTGGTGTCCACTGTCACTGCATCCTCGGCCGGCTTGAGCGGCGATATACTGCGGGTGCTGTCCCGTTCGTCCCGGGCTTGGATATCCAGAAAAAGGGCGGAGAGGTTAACATCAATACCCTTATCAATCAACTGCTTATAACGTCGTTTTGCTCTCTCTTCAGCGGATGCGGTCAGAAAGACTTTTACCTGAGCATCCGGAAACACCACGGTACCCATGTCTCTGCCATCGGCCACAAGGCCTGGCCACTGCCGGAATTGATGCTGACGATCCAGCAATGCTGCACGAACCGCCGGAATGACAGCCACTTCGGAAGCCGCCGCACCAGCCACTTCGTCACGCAGCCTGCCGGACACTTCCACGCCATCAAGCCAGATACCCCCGCCTTCCAGATCGAAGTGAATATCCATTGCCGAAGCAAGCGCAAGCAATCCAGCTTCGTCACTTGTGGAAACTCCGGCATTGCCGGCAGCCAGTCCCAGCAGTCGGTACAAGGCGCCACTGTCCAGAAAGTGCCAGCCCAGAATCGCTGCAATGCGGGTACTAATGGTGCCCTTGCCTGAGCCTCCAGGACCATCAATCGTCAACACGGGGACATTCGGGTTGTTGCCAGGCGTGGTTGCCGTTAGATCCTGCTGCACGGCAGGCTCCTGAAAATGACGGGAAACAAATCGGTCACGTGCGGCTTTTGCACTGGCAAAACGCTGAACCATGAACTCGCCTTCCTTGTTGAGAAGTGCTTCCCGCATTCTCGACAACTCCGCCGTGTACGCATCCAGCACTGCGATTGTCGCCGGACCATTGGCCAGAAAAATATCCCGCCACATTGACGGATCGCTTGATGCTATCCGGGTAAAGCCGGCAAACCCACCTGCCGCATAGCGAAAGATGTCATCCGACAACTGCTGCTGGGTCAACGTGTTGACCAGCGCATAAGCAAGCAGATGGGGCAGATGGCTGGTAGCTGCCAGCACAGCGTCATGACTCTCAACATGCATGAAGTGCACGTCGGCCCCCAGTTGTCGCCACAGGTTTGCCACAAGCTCCACGGCCTCAGGCGAAGTGCTTTGCAAGGGCGTCAGAATCACTTTCCGCTCGCAGTACAGATTCTCTGACGATGCGTCATAGCCACTCTTTTCCGAGCCGGCAATTGGATGAGCCGGAACGAACAAGGCATGGTCACCCCCATAGATGCAACGGACGTCTTCCACAACGCTGCCTTTGACGCTGGCAGCATCGGTAATGATCGCGTCCGGACGAGCATGCAGTCGCAACTGCGCCAGTATCGGGCGCATGCTGAGCGTTGGCACAGCGATGATGATCAGGTCTGCCTGGCACGCAACTTCCTTCAAGTCCGTTGACCAGAAGTCGATGACGCCCTCCGACTGCGCTCTGCGCAAAGGGGCTACATCCCGCCCGCAGGCGCCGATGGCACTGCAAATACCGTGGCGACGCAGTCCGCGGGCAATTGATCCACCAATCAGGCCGAGGCCCACAATCAATACGCGCATATCCTTCAGCTGTTTCATGCGCCTACACCTTTGCCATCGGGTAAGAGCCCAGATTCTTGACGTTCACCGTGCGGTCGCGGAGCTGCTCGAGCACTTTGTCGACAGCAGGATCTTCCGCATGCCCTTCGAAATCGATGAAAAATACATAGGCCCAGATGCTGTCGCGCGCCGGTCGCGTTTCGATCTTGGTGAGGCTCACCTGAAAGGTATTGAACGGCTCCAGAACGCGAAACAACGCGCCAGGCTTGTTCTCGGTACATACCAGAATCGAGGTCTTGTCGCGGCCGGTTCGAGTGGCCCTGTCACGGGAAAGTACGAGAAAACGCGTGCTGTTGTTGCTCTGATCCTGAATGCGGCGCTGCACGACCTGCAAATCATACAGATGAGCAGCACGTTCGCCGGCGATGGCCGCTGTAGCGGGGTCTTCAGACGCTATCCTGGCCGCCTCTGCATTGCTGGCCACCTCGATGGTCTGCAGCGCCGGCCAGTTCGCCTTGAGCCAGTGCCGACACTGGGCAAGGGACTGCCGGTGCGACACGATCCGGCGTATGGCCGCGGGAGTGGTGTCCCGACGCATCAGAAAATTGTGCTCTATGGGAATGATCACTTCGGCAACGATACCCAGCGAGGTGTCCATCAGACAGTCCTGGGTAATGTTCACAGCACCTTCCGTGGAATTCTCGACAGGCACAACGCCGTAACGGGCGCGCCCTGCCTCGACTTCCGCAAAAACCTCATCAATGGAAGGCAGCCCGCGCTTGCGAACACCTTCACCGAAATGCCGGTCAGCCGCTGCATGCGTGAAAGTACCGGCCGGGCCCAGATAGGCAACAACATCGTCATTGCCGATGTGCTCGCTGCTGTCACTCACGCTCGCAGGCCCTCCTCCGGCTTTTCGATATTCTGCTCCGCCGTCATGCTTCGGGCGTGTCCTGGGAGTCACCTTCTTCCGCAATTTCTGCAGACTCGAATTCCGACTGACCACTGTCTGCCGGCTCCTCGATTCGCTCAAGACCAACCAGCTTTTCTTCCGACTTCAATTTGATCAGCCGGACACCCTGCGTGTTGCGGCTCAATACGGAGACTTCGTCAACGCGTGTTCTCACCAGAGTGCCACGGTCCGAGATCAACATGATCTCGTCGCCATCCGACACCTGCACGGCGCCGACCAGTTTGCCGTTGCGCTCGCTGGTCTGCATGCCGATAACGCCCTGCCCTCCACGCCCGTAAAGCGGGAACTCTTCGCTGCTGGTGCGCTTGCCATAGCCGTTTTCCGACACAGTCAGAACCTGCTTGCCATCGTCCGGAATGATCAAGGCAATCATCTGCTGCCCTTCCTGCAGCCGAATACCACGGACTCCACGGGCGGTACGCCCCATCTCGCGCACATCGGTCTCGCGGAAACGAATGGTCTTGCCGCTGCTGCTGAACAGCATGATGTCACGTTGTCCGTCTGTCTCGGCTGTGCCGATCAGGGTATCCCCTTCATCCAGCTCAATGGCGCGCAGGCCTACGCTGCGCTGACGGGAGAAGCTGCTCAGGGACGTTCTCTTCACAGTCCCCATCGCAGTCGCCATGAAGACGAAGTGGCCTTCCGCATACTCTTTCACGGGCAACAGACTGGTGATGTGCTCCCCTTCCTCGAGCGGGAGAATATTCACGATAGGTTTGCCACGGGAGGTGCGGCTCGCCAGCGGAATATTGAATACACGCAGCCAGTACACCTTGCCAGTGCTGGTGAAACACAAAAGCGTGTCGTGGCTGCTCGCTATCAGCAGATGCTCCACGACATCCTCATCCTTGACGCTGGCTGCTGCCTTGCCCATGCCACCACGGCGCTGCGCCTGATAGTCAGTCAACGGTTGTGACTTGGCATAACCGCTGCGGGAAATTGTGACCACGCGATCTTCCTCGGTGATCAGGTCTTCCATGGAAAGGTCGAGCTGCGACGTCGTGATTTCGGTCTTGCGTTCATCGCCGTAATTCTCGCGCACCTGGGCCAGCTCTTCGCGGACCACGGTGAAGAGCCGAATCTCGCTGCCCAGAATGTCCAGATAATCGCTGATCTGTCGCAGAAGCTCCTGGTAATCGTTGATGAGCTTTTCCTGTTCAAGTCCGGTCAGGCGATTCAAGCGCAGATCGAGAATGGCCTGAGCCTGAGCGGGAGAAAGATAGTAATCCTGATCGCGCATGCCAAAGGCGGCTGGCAGATCTTCAGGCCGGCAGGCATCGGCTCCCGCATCGCCCAGCAATTGCAGCACACTCACCGCACGCCAGGCTCTCGCCATCAGTTTTTCCTTGGCTTCGGCAGTCGTGGGCGATTCCTTGATCAGCGCAATAACGGCATCGATGTCTGCCAACGCGACCGCGAGACCTTCCAGAATATGGCCTTTCTCGCGGGCCTTGCGCAGCAGGTACACAGTTCTGCGCGTGACCACTTCTCGTCGATGACGGATGAAAGACTGAATTATCTGTTTTAGATTCAAAAGCTTGGGCTGGCCATCGACCAGCGCCACCATGTTGATCCCAAACACGGACTGCATCTGTGTCTGAGCATAGAGATTGTTCAGAACCACTTCGCCCACTTCGCCGCGGCGCAGTTCGATCACGATGCGCATGCCGTCCTTGTCAGACTCGTCGCGCAGTTCGGAAATGCCTTCCAGCTTCTTCTCCTTGACCAGTTCTGCAATGCGCTCGATCAGGCGCGCCTTGTTCAGCTGGTAGGGAATCTCGGTGACGATGATGGTCTGACGGCCAGTCTTCTCATCTTCAATGACTTCGGCGCGGGCACGCAGATATATGCGGCCACGACCGGTTCTGTAGGCTTCGACGATACCGGCACGACCATTGATGATCGCTGCAGTGGGGAAGTCCGGCCCCTTGATGTGCTCCATCAGCTCATCAATGGTGATGTCCTCGTTGTCCAGCATTGCCACACAGGCATCCACGACTTCGCGCAGATTGTGCGGCGGAATGTTGGTGGCCATGCCCACGGCGATGCCGGAGGAGCCGTTGACCAGGAGATTGGGAATCTGCGTGGGGAAGACGTCGGGGATCTGCTCCGTGCCGTCGTAGTTATCGGAGAAATCCACTGTTTCCTTGTCCAGATCCGCCATCAGATCATGGGCAATTTTCGCCATGCGGATCTCGGTGTAACGCATGGCCGCTGCCATGTCGCCATCTACCGATCCGAAGTTGCCCTGGCCATCCACAAGCGTGTACCGCAGGGAAAAGCTCTGAGCCATGCGCACAATGGTGTCATAGACGGCCGAGTCCCCATGGGGGTGATACTTACCGATCACGTCCCCGACGACACGGGCGGATTTCTTGTAGGGTTTGTTCCAGTCGTTGGAAAGGACATTCATGGCGTACAGAACGCGCCTGTGGACAGGCTTCAAACCATCCCGCACATCCGGCAACGCGCGCCCCACGATGACACTCATCGCATAGGCCAGATAGGACTCCCTCATCTCGCTTTCAAGGGAAACCGGCGATACCTGTTTTGATGTTTCTGACATAACGAACAAATCCCTCAATGTTGCTCACAAGCCTTTGGTGAAGCTGGAAAAATCCAGACAATTCTACTACCGGACCTGGTCCCAGAATCGGGCCCCGCAAAAGTGCCTGATGGTATCACAGACTTATCGCCCGCCGACACCCACAAGACAGTGTCTGGCGCTCGAAAGCTGCATATCCCGGCGGCCCCGGACGCGACTGTCGAAGCGGACAAAACAGCGACACGCGCGCGCTATTTCAACACTCATTGGCTATAATCGCCGGCCACTTACACCCGGACACAGGGACCAGCCCTGGGCAGGACGACATGCAACAGCGAATTGATCTCCTGATTCACGCCTCGTGGATCGTGACCTGTGACAGCGCGCAGAACATCAGGGAAGAGCACTGCATTGCCGTTGCCAACGGGCGCATTATCGATATCCTCCCAGACAGGCATGCCCGGCTGGCCTATCTTGCACAGCAGGAGATCGACCTGCCAGGGCACGCCTTGATGCCTGGCCTGGTCAATGCGCACGGCCATGCCGCGATGTCCCTGCTACGCGGCGCCGCGGACGATCTTTCGCTGCATGTCTGGCTGCAGGACTACATCTGGCCTCTGGAGGGCCGCTGGGTTGACGAGGAGTTCGTCTATCAGGGCACACGTCTGGCCA